>DATFLA010000656.1:0-8709 GCA_035268305.1 Bacteroidales bacterium
TAGGATTTATTTGAAGTAAAGAATTCTCTATCAAGTACCTTCCAGAATTCAGTAATTGAATTTCCCATAAACACAACACGTTTTTCTCCCTTTGCAGGAGCAGGAAGACTTTTATTATCATCAGCATATTTTTTTAAGAAAGCCCAGTCTGAATTGATTTTTCCGGCTGTTTCCTGTTTGATGGAATCAATCTGATTCTTAGTCAGCGATATTTTAGCATCTTTATTCTGCATATTATTCCGATTATTTACCTGGCCTTTGCAGGTATAAAAATTACCAATACCTAACAATACTGTTAATGTGAACAAGATTGCTTTGCACGTAATAGTTTTCATTTTAAGGTGATTTGTTAAATACTAATTATCAAATTGTTATCTCCTGTGATAGCGAATTTCAAATATCAAAAACCAGGATTAATAGTGGAAGGTTAAATTAGGAAATCATTTCCAGTTATTCAACTGATGAACCGGGCTAAAACATAAAATTACCCCTAAAATAAGTTATCAAGCCGGTAATGGCTATCTGACGTGTTGATTTAGTACATTACTGCCGGAGATTATTCATGCCGAAGACATTTAACAGGATTCTGGTTGGCAGATTTCCATGTATGCCAGCTTACAGTCAACAGAGATAAAATTATTGTTACAAGTCCGGCCGCTGCAAATACCCACCAGCCGATAGTGATCCTGTATGCAAAACCCTGGAGCCACTTTCTCATAACAAACAGAATTACGGGACAGGCAAAAACGAATGCAACTATAAGTAACCTCACAAACTCAAAATTAAGCTTTAGCATCATTCCACCTGTTGTTGATCCGGATACTTTGCGTATGCCTATCTCCTTTGTTTTGCTATCAATTGTAAAGAGAACAAGTCCGAAGAGGCCTATGCAGGAAACAAAAAGAGCAAGAATTGCAATAGATGTCAGTATTTTTGATGTTTGTATTTCTTTAGTATACATCTTTTGAAAGTCATCATTCAGAAAACTGTACTCAAAGGGATAAAGAGGGAACATACCATCCCATACTTTCCTTATATAATCAACGACTCCTTTAATATCAGAAGTGGAAACTTTAATCATTAAGTGGTCAAATATTGCAGGATAAAAAGTTATTGCAGCAGGATTAAGTTCGTTATGCAAAGACTTGAAGTTAAAGTCCTTAACCACACCTATCACTCTTCCTTTGCCTATTATATCGAATTGCTTTCCGATCGGATCTTTCCATCCTGTCATCTTAGCTGCTTCCTCATTAAGAACATAAAATCGCTGATCAGATCTTACAATGTCCTTATCATAGAAATTCCCTTCCAAAAGTTCAATATCCAGAGTTTTTAAAAAATCTTCATCCGCAGACAGCCAGTCGATATAGTGTGAATTATTATCAGGATCCAGTCCTTCCCACCAGACATTCTGATTATATCCATTCTGACCCGGAAAATAACTAACTGCTGTAGCTTCATGAATTGCAGGGTTCTTTACCAATTCATTTTTAAAAGTCTCATAAACCGGTTTCACTTTTGCCTTGTATACCGGAACCACTATTACCTGGTCAGGATTTAATCCAATATCCTTATTCCTGATGAAATTAAGCTGATCTCTTATCAATATTGCTGCAGCAACAAGTATTATTGAAATGAAGAACTGGAATACAACCAGTCCCTTCCTGAACGACTGAACAGATATCCACTTCACAGCCCTTATCTCATTCCGCATAACTGACACCGGTTTCACAGATGACAATAAGAGCGCCGGGTAAGTTCCGGAAATAACTGCAATCGCAATCACAAGTAATACTATCTTTATAAATGTAACAGGTGCAAAAACAGAATTGATTGTAAGCCTGATCCCTGTAAGCGAGACGAATACCGGGAAGAACAGGTAACAAAGTATCAGAGCTGCAAAAAATGATACAATGACTATAGCAAAGGATTCGCCCAGGAACTGGCCGGTAAGGTCAGAGACAGTGGCACCCGTAACTTTTCTTATGCCCGACTCTTTTCCTCTTTTAACAAAACGTGCAGTCGACAGGTTCATATAATTGATGCAGGCGATAATAAGTACAAGTACTAGAATAGAACTTATTATATAGACAGTTTTAATGTCTGTATTAGTTAACAAATCTGATTTGAGTCGCGAGTGAAGATGAATGTCCAACAACGGCTGGATGTGAAGAGAAATATGCTCTCCATTGGGCATATTCTTCACTACAGATGGCAGCTTACCCGCTATTGCCTTGTAAGATCTGTTATCCTTTGCCATGATGTACGTAGAATAATTCCACATTCCCCAGGTCTTTTTACTCTTGTCCTCAGAAAAGGAACTAAGAAAATCAAATTTAAGCTGTGAATTTGCCGGAATGTCCTCCATTATACCAGTAACAACAAATGGCTGTTTTCTCTCTCCCAGGAATAAGGTCTTACCCATAGGGTTGGTATCTCCGAAATATTTCACTGCCTTTGACCGGCTGATGATTATTGATCCCGGATTATTAAGGGCTGTTTTCCTGTTGCCTTCAACAAGTTTGAATGAAAATAATTTGAAAATTGAAGGATCAGCCAAAGTGACATTTTCCCAGTATTGCTCATCATTGTAGTTAACAAAGACTCTTCCAAGAGAACCAAACCTTACATAATCGGTTATCTCAGGTATTTCCTTTAAAAGTACATCTCCCAAAGGCGCAGGTAATGCGGCAAAACTGTAGTTGAGATTTTCTTTGTTTATTTCAGTTACTACCCTGTATATTTTGTCGGCGTTCTTATGAAACCTGTCAAAACTGAATTCAAACTGTAACCATACCAGAAGTAAAAATGACAGGGCAAGTCCGATAGATAAGCCGGAAATATTTATCAATGAGAAACTGAGGTTCCTTTTGATATTATGAAATGATAAAAACAGGTAATATTTAAACATAAGTAAACAGATTAACTAATGACTATAAATTTCCTGAAAATTGAATTTCAATTAATATGCCATTAGCTTATATATCTATATATTAGTATTTTATATTCTTAAAACACAAAACTGTTGTAAAATATTTATACAGAAAACGTAAAGATATTTAACACATCATACCCGATATATATAATATACTTTTCAGATTCATTAACAGAATCAATCCGGCAATCATTTACCATGACTTATTCTTTTGTTGTATTCTTTTTCGACAAGATCTCTGGTATCACCTGATCCATGCGAGGGAAGGAAAAGACTGCATCCTGTATCAAGAAGTTGGCCCCAGCTTTCTATCATTAAACCCGGGTCTGCAGCTAGCGGAGGATAAATTGAATTTCTGAAAACGCCGAACATAGAGTCTCCCGCAATTGCTATCTCGTTATCAATGATTAAACTCATTGAACCAACAGTATGGCCCGGTGTATGAAGAATATAGGCATTAAGGCCATATTCCTCCAGGCTAAAACAGGTATCTACCTGGTAGTCATAATCACAAGGGTCATAACTAAGGAATCCGGCAATTGATTTATTAAGAAAAACAACAAAGAACCTGTACATGAAATTGGTTCCCCTTGTAACGGGATTTATCCCGTTATCCAGGCAATCTGATTCACTTTTATGGATAAACACTTTTGCACCGAAAAGGAGTTTGATTCTTTTTGCATTAGCGGCATGATCAAAATGAGAATGTGTTAAGATAAGAAAGTCGATGGAATGAATATTAAGCTTCACAAGCCTGTTGCTCAATGTTCTCCACATCATGGCAGGACCGGTATCTATGAGAATATTCTTACCTCCGGCAGAAAGGAGAAACACATTGCTTCGTCCAGATACTACCCGTACAATGGTATAGCCGCTTTTTGTATGCCAGGTTTTCATAGGAAAGTATAATATAATTACTTACTAACCAACCCCCGGCTCCCCACCGCTTAAAGCCGGAAAGTCTTCCCTGGAGGAATTTCAAGAATTACTTAAATTTTGAATTCTTATATCAAGATCTTCTTATGCTTTACTAAATTAGTCAAAATAAATCATTTGAGGCTGCGATCTTCCTCGGTATGATCAACAGTCAGCTTCATCGCATCTTCATAGCGGTTTATTTTAATATAGATCATGTTTGACTGGTCGCTGTAAACTCCTGTAAGGATGTGGCTGCTTATCCTGAAATGCCTTGGTTTACTATCAGAATGGTAAATAAGGTCAAGGTGAATTTCATAACCTTCATTTGTAATTTTCACAAGCTTGCCTTCCCTATGTTTCCTGTTAACGAATATCTGAACCCTGTTGTTAAAATATTGCTCAATTTTGTTATCGGCGATTATTATAGTATCATTTTGGTTAACAGGGTTAAAGTCGGGATTATAAAGCCGATAATCCTTCAGAAAATCATCATAGTACATTCTGAAGAACACTTTAAGAGTATCATCTCCCTTATCCTGGTTTATAGTAGTAAGGGTTACATGAAGCGGATGCAGCGAATACAGCAGCAGGAAAGCATTAATTAGTAAAGCTTTAATCATCTTAAGAAATTTTCTCTGTCAATCTGCATTAAGATTACTTCTAAGTATTTTTTATTCAAACCATAAATCACAGAACATCATAAGACAATAAGCAAATAGCCCGTATTTTCTACCTTATTTTAAAAGTCTCTTTGTCGTGTTCCGGTGTAAACCTGATATCAGATTCATAGTCACCTGCTTTTATGATAGTGAGATTTACCACATCGCTGTACAATCCGGTAAGAATTGTATTTTTTACTGTAATGAATTTAATCTTTTTATCTACCCTGTAAAGCATGTTGAACCGTGTGTCTTTACCATCATCGTGCATATCAAGTAATTTACCAATCACAACTTTGTTATTGACCTCTATGAATAGTTTTGAATTGATATAATTGTTTGCAAGATCAGAGGGGAAGGGTTTATAAGCCCGTAAATCCTCCATATCGAGATCATCAAAGACACTCTGCTGGTAATCCCGCAGAAAAAGCTCATGACTCATCCTGACTGTCACCTTAAGTGAATCGGTACCCTGAACATGCTCGATACCTGTAAAGGTTACAGGAGAATGCTGGAGGAGAATTAACAATGGCAGGATCAGTAATTTTGCCATAATAAAATATACAATTCAATACATTTGGATAAAATCCTGCTTAAATATTCCTTAATTACCACCTGCAGTCCCCGGTTGATAAGTTTTCCGCAAAGGGACCTGTTTCTTAAGCCAGTACATATAAGGAGGATTATCCACAGTCTCTTTTACAAAGCGCATAGCAAGAGTATCACTATCCCTGTATTTAGACATGATTTTCTTAAGCTCAGCATGAAGACTATCTCTTACCTGGCTATATTGTGGATTATCATATACGTTTACAAGTTCATATGGGTCCTTCTTCAGATCAAAGAGCTCCCAGTCATTTATATTGTTCTGCATATTATAATAGAAATGTATCAGTTTATACCTGTCGGTTGTAATTCCATAATGCCGAGGTACATAATGTTCACTGGGTGATTCATAATAATGATAATAATGCTCTGTTCGCGGGTGAGCCTGTTTTTGTCCTTTCAGCAATGCGAGAAAACTTTGTCCCTGCATCTCTGAAGGAATTTCCAGTCCGGCTGCATCAATAATTGTCTCTGCGAAATCGAGGTTTGAGACCATATCATTATTTACACTGCCTGGTTTTATAACACCAGGCCATTCTATGAGCAAAGGAGTTCTGAGTGATTCCCTGAACATCCACCTTTTATCAAACCAGCCGTGTTCACCAAGGTAAAAGCCCTGGTCGGATGTATAAACAATAATAGTATTTTTATCCATCCCGTTCTTTTTGAGATAATCAAGCAATTCACCCACACTCTTGTCCACTGCAGCAATACAGGCAAGATAATCCTCCATAAACCTTTGGTATTTATATTGAGTAAGAGCTGTGCCCGACAAATTCAGATCATCGAATTCTTTCAGTTTAGGAAGGTATTCATTATTCCATTTTGCCTGTTGTGTCGAATCGAACCCTCTCTGAGGATCAGAAGTAAGCTTAAGATCCGTTTTAAGTGTCATTGTATGAGCTATTGTCATATTCTGGTTATGTTCAGCCGGTCCCCTGTTGTCGTAATTATCAAATAGTGTTGAAGGCTCAGGGAAAACTGTTTTATCGTACATTCCAAGTTCATTCGGACCAGGTTGCCAGCTGCGGTGAGGGGCCTTATGATGCATCATTAACATGAAAGGTTTCCCTGAATCCTTGATCTTATCGAGCCATTTAAGTGTCTTCTGAGTTATTATTTCGGTAACATATCCGTTGTTCTTATGCCGACCCGTCGAATCTATAAAAACAGGATTATAATATACCCCCTGACCCGGAAGGATATCCCAGTAATCAAATCCCATGGGTTGTGAACCGAGATGCCACTTTCCTATCATCGCCGTTTGATAACCTGCTCTATGAAGCAGCCTGGGGAATGTAATAAGAGTACTGTCAAACCTGGAACCGCCGAAATTATCTTTAAAGCCGTTAATATGACTGTATAATCCGGTCAGTATAGTAGCTCTTGACGGACCACTCAGAGAATTTGTAACATAACAACGGTTAAATATCATCCCGTTGTCAGCAATCCTGTCAATATTGGGAGTAGGGGCAAGATCGGCAAGCGGCCCTCCATAAGCGCTAATAGCCTGGTAAGCATGATCATCACTCATAATATAAATGATATTGGGCTGCTTTTGTTCTTTTTCCTGTTGCTGGCATGATATAAATCCGGGGACTGTGGCACTTATCCCCAGCAGGGTCATCAGAGAAATTTTCCTATCCATGGTAAAAAATATATCGATTTAAATAATAATCAGGTCAACTCTTAATACTTAAGGTTCATCATGCAGTATATATTTTAATACTGTATCCGTACCCCGGCAAGTCAGCTTCATATGAACAAATAAACCAAAAGTCATCAGCAAGATAACTTATTAAGAGTTCAAATAAAAGTCAATTAGATTTAAATATTCAGGTAAATTATCATTTATCATGTCAGGACTGATAAATTCAATATGCAATTTCATTGATATTAATAAAACAAACGATAAATTTGATTGACTGTTAAGCCTGACCGGAAAACCGGTTTAAAGATAATAATTGGACAATCAGAACCACCTGTTCGATAATATTGAAACTAACCTTATAAAATAATGAATGCAAACACGCAAACAGCACTTTCTCCCTTGCCGGGAAGGGTAACCTCCGTTGATTTTTTCAGAGGCTTTACAATGTTCCTGCTGGCTGGAGAATCAACAGAACTCTATTATCAGCTTGGCAAGTACCATAATGGTTTCCTCCAGTTCCTTGGAACGCAGTTAAGCCACCATGAATGGCACGGCTTACATTTCTGGGATCTCATTCAGCCATTCTTTATGTTTATTGTGGGTGTGGCCATACCTTTTGCAGTTGCCAACAGGCTTAAGAAAGGATACAGCAACAAACAAATCACCAGGCATGCTCTCAAACGATCATTCCTTCTTCTGTTCTTCGGATGGGCTCTTTATTTTGTTGATGCCGGCCACCTTGTATTCCGTTTCCAGAATGTTCTTGCCCAACTCTCAGTAACATACCTTGTTGCCTTCCTGATCAGGGATAAAAGTTTCCGTTTCCAGATTATTTTTACAATTGTAATACTTGTTCTTATAGATCTGGCATACAGGTTCTTTCCCGTGGAAGGATTTAATCATCCATGGGTCAGGTTTGAGGACCTTGGTGCCTGGTTTAATAATAAGATTGAAGGAGTTGATAAAGCCAGTGAATGGGCAACTCTTAATTTTGTATCCACCACAGCCCATACAGTTTGGGGTGTGCTTTGCGGAAAGGTTCTAATGAGTGATAAACCTGCCGGTAAAAAGATACAAACACTTGTAATAGCCGGTATCAGCGCTCTCATTATCGGTTACTCACTCGACTGGCTTAATATAACACCTATAATTAAGAAAATAGCCACCTCATCATTTGTTTTTGCCAGCGGTGGCTGGGCCATAATTGTTCTGGCTTTCTCATACTGGCTTATTGATGTCAAAAAACTTTTCATAAGGGGTTCACGTATGTTTATCATTGTGGGTATGAACAGTATCTTTATCTACCTTTTCTTTTCTATTGGAACCACACATATAATTACAAGGATCACGGGTGCTTTCAGCAATCTGCTATTTTCCTGGACAGGAGAACTGACAACGGAAGTAATAGCCAGCCTGGGTGCATGGGCTGCACTCTGGTATCTCTGTTACTGGTTATATAATAATAAGATATTTATTAAGATATAAAAAAGGTCCTGCTACTAGGAAACTGTTCATAAGTAGGCCACCTTAAATATTAAACCCGCCCGGAAAATCTCATATTGTCAGATCTTCCGGGCGGGCCCTGTTTTTCGCAGGAATTATGAGATACCGTCTCAGGTACCTTTAATATTCCTGTTTATTGGTTTTTAGCAGCAGGCAATTTAGACTTAACATAATCAGCCTGGTCGGTAAGACCCGCAGCCTCTTTCTTTGTCATTATCCTGTTCAGAATCATACCGTTGATAAATCCTGATACACGACTGCGAATGCTCTCCGGAATGGAATCACGGAAACCTGCAATAAGGTCAACACCTCTTTTGAAATGTTCAGGATTATCTGTTCTGATAAGAAGTTCTGCAAAAGGCTGCAGTAAAGAAAATTTACCTGAACCGAAGGGAGCATTTTCAAATCGTGCGGCCAGCTGATCAAAATCACTGTCT
>DATFLA010000657.1:0-2976 GCA_035268305.1 Bacteroidales bacterium
ATCCCATCTTTTGTTTTACAATATCTACTCCTGCCCTGTCGGCCCATATTTGCAGTTGTTCGATTGCTGCAGCACGGAAAGTGTCGGCAGCACCGACAAGAACTTTTTTCCCTGCAGCCTTGAACTGGTAAGCAAGCTTTGCTATTGTAGTCGTTTTGCCGGCACCATTTACTCCGACCACCATTATGACATATGGTTTATGACTTAGCTGTGTATTGAAATCGGAGACAGAATCTTCATGGTTCTTCTCAAGCAAAGCTACTATTTCTTCTTTAAGTATTTCGTTTAATTCATTAGTATTTAAATACTTATCCTTTAAAACCCTGTTTTCTATTCTTTCAATTATATTGAGGGTTGTAGTTACTCCCACATCGGACGAGACAAGTACTTCTTCAAGGTTATCAAGGACTTCATCATCTACTTTGGACTTACCCACTACAGCTCTGGAAAGTTTATGAAAAACACTTTCCTTTGTCTTCTCCAGTCCTTTATTCAGGCTTTCTTTCTTTTCTTTTCCAAGGAATCCAAGTAATGCCATCAGGTAATTCTAATTATAAATAGCAAATATAAAAAAAGCTCCCTTCCGGTGAGAAGAAAGCTTTGAATATCTTATTAATCATAAATAATGTTACTTCTTTGCGAAGAAGTCTTTTATATGATCATTGTTAACGATCTCTTCTTTAAACAAATAAGCACCGGTTTTGTCAGATTTTGTCATTTTTATGCATTTTGTAAATGCTTTTCCGGTTCCTGTCTTAAGTGTTGCAACAACTTTCTTTGCCATGGTTCTGCGATTTACTTAATTTCTCTGTGAATAGTATGTTTCTTCAAAACAGGATTATATTTCCTTCTTTCAAGACGGTCAGGTGTGTTTTTCCTGTTCTTTGTGGTAATATACCTTGAAGTTCCCGGTAATCCCGTTTCCTTATGTTCCGTGCATTCAAGTATTACCTGTATCCTGTTACCTTTAGCCTTCTTTGCCATTGTCTATTCTTTTAGTAGTTCAAAATGTAACCTTTTTCCTTTGCTTCCTTCAGGACTGTAGTAAGTCCTTTTTTATTGATTAGCCGGATACCTGCTGCTGATATTTTAAGTGATATCCATCTGTCTTCCTCAGCGAGGTAATATTTCTTTTCAAAAAGATTCGGATAGAATTTTCTTTTGGTCCTTCTCTTGGAGTGCGAAACGTTGTTTCCGACCATCGCTTTTTTCCCTGTAACCTGACAAATCTTTGACATTGATTCTTGTTTTACTTCTTTACTAACGTTTGTCCTTTAAAAACGAAGCGCAAAATACGTGATTTTTATCTGATTAACCAAATAAATGGTTGACTTTTTTTTATCGTCTGGTACCACCTGTTTGAAGGGGATAGCTAATTACTTAATTATAATCGGATTATAGCACACACCCTCTTACCCGTCGCTTTTACTTTACCCATGAGTGGTACCGGGAAATGGAGCTTTCCCTTTATCGCGTCGTTTTTGCTATCTCCCGGCGCAGCAGGTCAAGGGAAGCAAGTGTGAACCTTGTTATGTTATTTTGCCTGTCATTTCCAAACCTGAGCTGTACGGCAGTTGTGCTGCCTTCCGAGGCCACAGCTATCCAGACTGTCCCTACAGGCTTACCGGCTGTACCACCGTCCGGACCGGCAATTCCTGATGTAGCTATGGAATAATCAGAATGAAACTTATTTCGTGCACCTTCTGCCATAGCCCTTACAACGTCTTCACTTACCGCACCTTTTTCTTCTAACAGTGAAGCGGGCACAGACAGTATTTCCCGTTTGGCAGTATTGGCATAGGCAATAACGGATCCATTGTAGTATGCTGAGCTCCCGGGAACAGAAGTTATCATGTGGGCTATTTCTCCTCCTGTGCAACTCTCGGCAGTACATATGGTCTTATGACTTTTTAGGAGAAGTTTCCCAATAGCTTTTTCAAGGGGTTCTTCCTCTTCAGCATAAATATACTGGGGAATAATATCATAGAGCTTTTTTGTGTTTTTCTCCACTATTTCTTCAAGATACCCGCGATCAGTACCTGTTGCCGTTAACCTTAGTTTTATTATTCCGGATGATGGCAGGTATGCCAGCCTTATCTCAGAAGGCAGCTCCGATTCAAAACCGCTGAGCATCTCTGCAAGTCTTGCTTCAAAAGATCCATAAGTCATTATGTTTTTGTGTATAATAACCTGTGATGTGAAGCGTTTATTGAGCTCCGGTATCACTTGAGCAGACATTAAATATTTCATTTCATAAGGGACTCCCGGCATTGAGATGAATACTGTTCCTTCTTTCTCAAACCACATTCCGGGTGCTGTGCCTCTTTCATTGTTAAGGATTCTGCAGTTTTCCGGGACCTCTGCCTGTCTCCTGTTATTATCATTCATTATGAAGTTCCTCCTTTTAAGCATTTCAGTTATATGCTTAAGAATTTCCTTGTTGGTTATAAGCCGTGTATTGAAAAACTCGCAGAGAGTTTGTTTTGTAATATCATCGCTTGTTGGTCCCAGTCCTCCGGTAATGGCAACAACATCTGCTTTGCCTGTCACTTCACCCAGCGTGGTCAAAATATCTTCTCTCCTGTCGTGTATTGAAATAATCCTTATAACATCAAATCCCGACCTGCTGAGTTCTGAACCTATCCAGGCTGAATTTGTGTCTATTGTCTGCCCTATTAAAAGTTCATCTCCAATCGTAATAATAATTGCTTTCATTTATCCTTTGTTTAATAAAGAATACAAAAATATATTTTGTATGTTCATCCGGCAATTTAATTTTGAGAAATGAGCATCGAAGAAAAAACACAGGCGGCAATTAATTTTGTAAAACCCTTTATATCGGGTTACGACAGCGGTCATGACTGGTGGCATATTGATAGGGTAAGAAATCTATCGCGTTATATTAATGACAGGGAAAACCTTGCTGATCCTTTCATGCTTGATATTGCTGCAATCCTTCATGATGCCGCTGATTCA
>DATFLA010000658.1:0-9429 GCA_035268305.1 Bacteroidales bacterium
CAGCCACCGGTTTTGACGAACTGCTTCCTTTCTTATGTGAACTGCATTAGGGAGTAATCTATCGTCGGTTTTCTTATGATTAAGGATTATTTGACAAACACCATTTGCCCATTATATGGGCTTTTGCAGCTTGCCTTGTATTGCTCTTACCTGTAGTTTTACATATATAAATTTAAATGATTTTATACATGGAAGGCACTGCAGTTTTAGAGAGACAGGAAACCATTACAAAAAGGAACACCGGTAAAAGTGTTTTGGATTTTTATAATCCGGCGATAAGAACCAGGAAGTCTAATCCCGTTGAGGAAAAGCTTGTTGCAGAAGATAATGGTAATTTTGTAGATTATCTAGAGTGGCTGGGGATGCTGAATGGTGAAAAGATACTGGTTCTTCCGGCCAGGCAGCATTATTTTTATGATGTTGAGGATTTCGAGGATATCAAAGCTATTGTAAACCTCAGGAAACTTAATCTTATCAGGGATCTCGATCTTTTCCTTGAGAATATTTATGATATAATGCAACCCGGGACAGAGTTGATCGGATGCTTCAATGATAAGAGATCGGGTAAGGAAACAAGCCTTGGTACAAGGGTATATAAGAAAATGATAAATTTCCTCGATTCGAGGATCGATCAGGATATCAACAAAAAAAGTCTTGTGAAGACCTTTTTATCGAACGGATTCTCTGTTATTGATATGACTGAAATAAACGGACTCACATATTTCAGGATACGTAACAGGAAAGATGTCTTACAGTATTCAGCCTGATAATATCGGAATATTATATCAGTAGAAAAGCCGATGCAACAAGCGTGGCGATGATAACAAAATACCTGTAGACTTTCTCAGGTATTATTTTTACTATATGTATCCCTGCAAAAATACCTGCTGCTATTACGGGAATTGTAAGAAGGTTCAGTATTATTGTATTCACTGTAATTGTTTTCCACACAAAGATCTGGAGAGGCAGTTTCCCAAGGTTCATAATAAAATAAAGCCAGGCACCGGTGCCTATGAATTCTTTTTTTGGCAGGCGCATAGCCAGGAAATAAAGATTGAAAACGGGACCTGCAGAGTTACCTATCATAGTGGCAAAGCCTCCGGAAAGTCCCATGATGGGGGCAAAAAAATGATTTTCAGGGATCTCTCTGCCTGATTTTTTTCGCAAATCATTCAGGATCATGAGTATTATCATTATCCATACGACAGTAACCATCACAATCCTGAACTGTGTATCACTGATAAGGTTCCCGGTGACCAGGGCAATAAGGATTCCGGCCGCCACCCAGGGAAGTATCCTGGTAATATGTTTCCATACGGCATTCCTGTGATAGTAAATTACAGCCATAATATCTGCTATAATAAGCATCGGGAGCAAAATTCCTGTTGATTCTTTTGCCCCGAAGATCAATGCCATAACAGGTATTGTTGCCAGGCTTATCCCGTTAAGCCCGGCTTTTGTGAGTCCCAGTATAAGGGCAACAAGCAGGTAAAGAACAAAATAGCCGGGAGTTAGTGCCTGGTTAAGGGATAAAAGGGAAGACGCCATATTTGTTATCGGGGAATTATTTAATACATGAGAACCCTGTTAAAGGGCCTGGTTTACTTCGATTTGTTCAGAATTTTTTCGCTTTTAATTATGCTGACACCCATTTCAGACAATTCTTTTTTTAAAATTGTATAGTTCTGCATGTTAAGCGGCATGGCTGCATCTTCTATCAGCGTTGTGTCAAAGCCCTCTTTTACAGAATCTTTTACAGAATAGTAAACACATATATCTCCTGCAAGTCCACAAAAAAACACTTCTTTCACGTTTTTTGCTTTAAGGTAGCCTGCGAGTCCGGTTGATGTTTTATGGTCATTATCATAGAAACCGCTGTAGCTGTCTGTTCCCGGATCCATTCCTTTTCTGAATATTGCTGCAATATTTTTCGTTTTCAGTCCGGGATGAAAATCAGCACCCGCAGATCCCTGGACACAATGATCGGGCCATAGAGTATCTGACAGTCCATTTATTTCTATAGTATCGAAGGGATTTTTCCCGGGATTATTAGATGCAAAGCTCCTGTGATTCCCGGGATGCCAGTCCTGTGTTGCAACAACAAGGTCGAAATGATCCTGGAGACTGTTCACAACCTGGATTATTGTATCGCCTTTTTCTATGGCCAGGCTGCCTCCCGGCGTGAAATCATTTTGCAGATCCAGTATTATTAATGCATTCATTTGAAATTTGTTTCTGTTTCGGTGTCATGTCATGTTATATCTCCTGCCATTTACAATTTATTTAAACAGTGGCGGATCATGATTGTTTATTATGCTTTTCCACGAGTATATCCCTTTCATTTCTGAGTCCTCGACTCAGTCCGACCTTATAGATATGAGGGTAATTGAATCGTTTATATTCAGCCGGCAGTTTCATCATCCTCTCCATGCTGTACCCGGCAATTTCCTGGATGGTAAGGTGCCTGTTCAGCCTTTTGCCGTCCTTCATAACCTGTTTCAGCAGTGGTTCTTTCCTGAATTTTTTAACTGAAAGGTTTTTCAACGGGTAAAGAGGATGGTACATAATGTCAATATCTTCCTCATCAGCCATTGTAATTGCATCGGCGCCTGTGAATATTCCTGAATCGTCGGTCATCCTGAAGACCTGCTTCCTGTGAGGAAGGGTTATCTTGCTGACATTATCTGATAGTTTTATTCTTGGTTTATTATTTGAACTGGCCATTTTATAAACACCATCAAGTGAGGCATCGGGCTGCCCGGTAACAAGATTGGTCCCTACACCGAACACATCGATGGGAGCTTGTTGTTCAAGGAGGCTCTTAATAATAAACTCATCGAGCTGGTTAGATACTGCTATCTTAACATACCCCAGTCCTTCCTTGTCGAGCATCTCCCTGCTCCTTTTTGACAGATAAGCAAGATCGCCGCTGTCGAGCCGGATACCTTTCAGGGTATGTCCATTTTCCTCCATCTCATGAGCCACCCTTATGGCATTGGGTAGTCCGCTGTTAAGAGTATTGTATGTATCTACGAGGAGTATTGTATCGTTGGGTCTCTCCTCTGCAAAATGACGGAAAGCAGTAAGTTCATCGTCATAACTTTCAATATAAGAATGGGCCATGGTCCCTGAGACCGGAATCCCGAAATCACGTCCAGCAATAGTGTTACTTGTAGCATCGAAGCCTCCTATGAAAGCAGCCCTGCTGGCATAGTACCCTCCCGTGCTCTGGGCCCTGCGTAAACCGAAATCTATAAGCGTCCTTGGTCCGGCAGCCTGTCTCATGCGACTGGCCTTTGTTGCAATGAGTGTCTGGAAATTCAGGATGTTGAGTAGCAGCGTTTCAATTAACTGTGCTTCAATAATTGTAGCTTCAACCTGAAGGACCGGCCTAACGGGAAACACAACATCTCCTTCGGAAGAGCTGAATATATTTCCCCTGAACCTGAAATCACCAAGGAAACTTATAAAATCCTTGTCAAAACCCTGTTCCTTCAGGTAATCGAGGTCCTTATTGTCGAATTTCAGATGTTGAAGGGCATCGAGCAGGTCTTCAAGTCCGGCAAATACGGCATAACCTGCTTCAAAGGGCAGCCTGCGGAAAAAATAATCGAATACGGCCCTTGTATCCCTTTGTCCTTTAAGGAAATATACCTGCGACATGGTGAGCTGGTAAAAATCGGTATAGGATCCTTTGTAGTTAATCATCGTATTATGTTTATTCCCCTTCATTAGCACCCCTGTCTTAACCGGCATTCATTGGTATGCCTTGGAGTCCAACCGGGCTTCCTATGAATATGTTTATTAGATCCGGCATAAAAGTAATCAAAATGTTGTCATCCGTAAAGGGAAAGTGGAAAGAGTCTTCTGATATTCCAGGCATTATCTCTGCCGATGCTATACTTAATACGGTAATTAAGAAGGAACTGGTGACCGTGGCAAAATTCGAAATACCGTGGAAAGAGATAAAATCCCCTCCAATTTATACGTACATCTTCTATCCCTGGTGAGAAAGACGGACTATCAGGTAAAATGATATCGCCAATGAACTGCTTTTCACCATCACTGTCCGAATGGATTTGGCTTATCAGGGGTTTATTACTATAATACCTATCCGATTCTTCCTTCGGCATAAGCTGTACTCTTCCTGTTATTTTTATTCGTTTGTATAGGTCTCTCCATAATAACGCAATAGAGGCATACGTATCAGGCAGATTGTTGCCCCGTGTACCGTCATAATTAGTGAAGAATATAAACCTGCCGTTTATAAAACCTTTTATTACAACGATCCTGAAATCACCATTCATATCATCAGGGTCTTCCATCTTAAGACTTATAGAATCGGGAAGGGGGGTGCCGTTAAGCGAAGCATCACCTGTCCAGTTCCTGAACTGATCATAGGGGTTTCCCGCGATTTTATCTGAATCACTTGAATCCGGATTAATATTGTACCGGATTATCGATAACAGGTTGGGTACTGATTTCATATCCTGATAATTTTACAGGTATGCCAATTAATATATAACAATATACAGTTAAATATGTTCGTCCCGGATATTGGGCTTAATCATCTGAATAAAAGATGAATAGGGGAGGTAAGTGGAGTCGAATGCGTAATAACTGACAAATTTTATCGGAGTATTTAAAATGTTACAATCACTTTTCCCCTGGTCTTACCTGTTTCGATCTGGAGGTGGGCTTCTCTGATATTATCAAAGGGGAATACTTTTGATATATAAGATACTACGTTACCGGTTTCGAGGAGTGATGCTATTTCTTTCATATCATCGCCGTTTGATTTTACCATGAAGCGTTCTCCCCGGAGGCTTTTTGCTCCGGCTTTCTCTGCAACACTCTCAGCTGCCCCCGATGGGATGCTTATTATCAGGCTGCCTGGTTTCATTGTTGCCAGCGATCTTTCTATATAGTCATTTCCGACAGCATCCAGGACAAAATCAATATTGCTGAACACATCTTCAAATTTGTCTTTATTATAATCTACAACCTGTTCGGCTCCCAGATCCCGGAGGAATTCAATATTTGATTCCGAAGCTGTTGCAAAAACTGTAGCGCCAAGGTATTTAGACATTTGTACGGCATAATGCCCAACACCGCCTGCAGCAGCATGTATAAGTACCCTGTGTCCTTCTACAATACCTGCATGAGTTAATACTTGCCATGCTGTCAGTGCAGCCAGGGTCGCTGCAGCTGCTTCCTCATGAGACACATTGGCCGGTTTTAGTGCAAGATGAGATTCGGGTACAGCAGCATATTCTGCATAAGCCTTTCCATGCCCGGGAAACTTTATCATACCGAATACTTCATCACCTTCAAGAAAAGAGGTTACTGTTTTTCCTGTTTCTTTAACCACGCCTGATATATCCCATCCCAGGATAACAGGTCTGTCATCCTTAAGCTTCATGGCAAGGGCATTCCCTTTCCGGGTCTTAATATCCACGGGATTAACGCTCAGTGCTTTTACTTCAACCAGTACCTCATCATCCGCTATCAGTGGAACAGGGATATCCTGTGTTATAAGGTTCTCAACGCCGCCAAAATCTTTTAATATAACAGCTTTCATCAGTATTTCTCTTTTGTATATAAATGTAAAACAAAGTATTAGGCTAAAAGTTTGAATAAGGTGCAAGACAAAGGACATTGGACACAGGACATAATATGAATGTCTAGGATAAATTCCTTAAACCTGTTTTACTGTCTTTTCCTGGCTTCTGCTTTCGCCCTCCTGCTCTTTGCTTCCGTGTTTTGAAATAAGACTGTATTAAGTTATTTAATTAGGTTTTGTTTTATAAAATTTACTATTTTTGCAATCCAAACTCAAGGCACACCTTCGCTACCACCTTCGAAGAATGCTAATGTGGTTCGATATAGAAAAAAAGCATGGTCGGTTGACCGAGTGGTTAGGTAGCGGTCTGCAAAACCGTGTACGGCGGTTCGAATCCGCCACCGACCTCAACGAAATCCCTCACGCACGAAGTGCGGAGGGTTTTTTGTTTTTAACCCGACTGCAGCTCGCTGAAGGGAGGGATAAAAACAAAAAACCCATTACCGCGAAGCGGTGAGGGATTTAGTTGAAAAGTCCCCTCTACCGGATCGTGAGGCCTGACGTTAAGTCAGGACGAACACTCCACCACCGAACTCAAATTAAAACCCTATTGATGCAGTAAACCAGCACAATAGGGTTTTTTATTTCTCAATTTGTCCCATCTGCGTCCCATGGATAAAGAAACTGGAATTATTCGAGACATAAAAGAGGTATTATTAATGCCAGGATAGATCACAACGGTATATTTTATAAAATGCTACTACAAGGCTTTTGTTCCAGGGTACCACATGACCAGGAATATAAAACCATCTATGATGGTCTCATCGGCTTTATATTCTCTATTCATTGCATTCAGATAGGTAAGCTCCTGAAGATTGATGAGATTAGATTCTTTACGGCATAAAAGGTTTTTAATATCCGCTAATACATTGCCATGTCTCTTGTCAAACACCTGTGCAAAGGTTAATGGGGTTGTGACCTCTTTAGCGGATTCCAGCCTTTAAATACCGGAGATAGGTTCTGATTCCTTAAATATCTTCAATAAGGTCCTTTTAAGGGGCTTACAAGGAGCTTATATGGAGCATGCAAGGACCATTGTTCAAAATAAATCATTTGTCGATCAAAAATTACCTGTTGAAAGATCCCCTTTAAGGATTTTTGTCTAACTTGTGTTGTAATGTGAGGGTTATTATAGTTAGTCCATAACAAAGTTTGAAGAATTTCGTGAGGTATTGGTATGTTGCTCATGTGACTGACGGGGCGGAAGCATAAGATTTTTCCACTATGTATTAACTTACCTCCCATGGACTTTGATAGTCCAACAGCTGAATATAACCACCTAAGGTCAATCTTTGTTCGCAGACTTGTTCAGTGCTTCTACAATCCCGCTGCTGCATCCTCAACCTCAATAGTTAGCAGAAAGATCATAAAAAAGATTGTGCAATTTTGGGACAATTTTGATCTGTTGATAAAAGATATATGTGAATGCATTGAAACATGGAAAT
The DNA here is from genome assembly GCA_035268305.1 of Bacteroidales bacterium. Classification (GTDB taxonomy): domain Bacteria; phylum Bacteroidota; class Bacteroidia; order Bacteroidales; family VadinHA17; genus LD21. Next base: position 7,069 of record DATFLA010000658.1, read on the forward strand.
AAGAGTTTAGTTATAACATTTTGAATATCAGCCAAAATATTGATAAATTGTTTAAAAAAAACAAAATTGTTGATTTTTTTTAAATATTTTATTCCTACATTTGGGAGAATGTGTTAAAGTTCTTAATTTTGCGAACCCTTACAAAGTATTTTAATCATGCAGTTAACTTTAAATAAGGCGTCCAAAAAAACGCTCGAAAGAAGATTCGGAATATCCGTTGTTGATTTATCAAAAATGGATATTGAAGCTTTGGATAGAGTTGTAGAAAAGAAAATTCAAAAAAAGCTTACTTATCAGACAAGGTATAAAAGTTTGATAAGTCGGGGATCTATATATCTTTTCCTTAATAGACTTCTGAGTTTAAAGGAAGTTGATAAAGGGCTATCTCAAATTTAATTATGGATGCCAATCCGCTGCATTCTTCGTTAAAGCCTCTATATAAGACCTATAACGAAGTTATTAAGCCTTTGATAGCTGATATAGAAGCAAGAGGCCAACAATTTCCTTTGCCGTTATTTAATGAGATACGAGCATTCAATGATCATGTAGCTCAGTGTTATTGGGAAGATTCTACTGATGTGACAATTTCGGCTGAAATTCATAAGGCTGAACGGCATATAGTAAGAATTGTCCTTGATTGTTATAAATATTTAGTTCTATTCTTAAATGACAAAATTGAAGTATTTGAAAAACAGACTAGAAAAATTGATCTTACGGTAATTAATAATGGTATTTTTTATATACAATATCGTAAGCTCAAGAAGGAAGCTGTTGAAATGGTTAGGGAATCAAAAAGAATTGAGTCAAAGAATAATGGAGGATCAATAAAAAAATTTGAACTAGCATATAACCTATATACTGAACTTGAAGATCTTATAGATGCCCATAATGTTGAATTTAAGTGGGCTAGAGTAAAGTTCACATTTAGGAAGGCTCTTAAAATTGGCTTATGGTTATTTGCAGCAATTATATCTGGATTAATATCGCTTTTTATTTCTTGTCCTTGGCTTAAAGACTTTCTTAATTCTGCATTTTCTAGACAATAGTCCACGAGGCTATTTAGGCCCCCAAAACCAAAATATAATGACTCTATAAGGTGCGGTAGTTAATATTTATATATCCCACTTAGGCTAAAGCAAAGTTTATATCTACTGACTAGTTACTCATATAATAACTAAGTGCCATGCAGAAGTTACTTAGATGATAGACACCACATTAAAACACCTCCAAAGACTGGCAGAGCATGATCAAAACAACTTTGTTCTGTATTTTATTGAGAATTCCGAATCCATCTGGAACTGGACAAAATCATTTGATGGAGTTAAAACACAAATGAATCTTTTTAATATTAGAGATCAGATTGATACTATACGGTTTTCATTAGTGTTTTCAGATTTGATAACTCTTTATGCATTAGGTAATGGTGAGAAGAAAATTACAACTCCAAAGCAAGATGTTCCACAGTCCATAATGAAAACTCTTACTATCCCTGAGGATATCCTTACGAAGTATAACCTCCAAAAATCAGCCTCAGATTTTATACCAGGATATATTTCCTGTGGCTTTAATCAATTAAGAGATTTTGCAATAAATCTAAGAAAACAAATTGCTTCAAAAAGGATAGTTTTATGTCCGGATCGTATAGTCCTTACCCTCACAAATGAAAAAGCTCCTGATGGAGGACGAATTTGGCAAGTATTACAAATTGACCCAAGTAGTCCAGCATATCAATGGATTGTATCAGAGAAAACTTCACTTACTGAATCTATCCCTCTTATTGACAATATTCCAGAAATAAAGCATCAAAAGGAACTTCAAACAATAATGGTTCCGTACCTCTCAGGTATTACACTCAGCGATCTTGAAAAGGTTATACAGGATAATTATGATTACGTTTCAAGCTTTAGGTCACATATCAAAGATTTGATACGTAATCATAGCTCAGCAAAGACTCTAAATGAGATTAACCAAGATTTAATAAGACCCGATATTGAAAAGATAAATCGAAAATTCAAGCAAGTCTCTAACATGCATAAGTTAAGAGTTTCAGGAGTTGTCTCCGTAACATCTGTAATATCATTAATGGCTCTTTCAGCTTTAGGTATTGATGCAGCAATCTGGGGCTTTTTAGGTACCGGAGGTTTAGGATTAATTGGTTCAGAAAGTAAACATCAAGAGGATCTCTCCAGCTTAGAAGATAATTCTATGTTTCTATTATGGAAGATAAAGCAATTAAAAAAATAATCAATCTACGGCTAAAGCTGACAGCACTATGCTTAACAAGCATAGACACATTTTTTGCAAACGGCTCATGCACACAAGACAAATTTGTACTGAAAGTTACACCAAGACAACACTCCT
>DATFLA010000659.1:0-2871 GCA_035268305.1 Bacteroidales bacterium
CAAGATCATCAATGGTCTGGTAAGGCAATCCGATCATAACCCCTGTCCCTGTTTGGTAACCAGTATCCTGCAGGCTTTTAAGGCAATCGAGTCGTCTGTGGAAATCATGCTTTGAATTATTTGGATGTATCCTGTTATACAGATTCCCGTTTGTGGCTTCAATTCTGAGCAGGTACCTGTGAGCTCCTGCATCAAACCATCTTTTATAGACTGAGGGTTCCTGTTCTCCCACTGAGAGTGTGATTCCAAGTTCACCGTCAGACAATTCTTTGATCCTGTAAAGCAGGTTTTCGATACGGCGGGTAAATGAACTGCTTTCAATTTCTCCAGACTGAAGGGCTATTGAGCCGTACCTGTTACGGTAGGCAAAATCAGCAGCTGCAAGAATTTCTTCATCAGTAAGATTATATCTTGTAAGGTTTTTATTGCCCTGTCGTATACCACAATACAGGCAGTTTTTCCCACAGATATTGGAAAATTCTATTAATCCCCTGAACCATACCTTGTTGCCTACATATTTTTCTTTAATACGGGCCGCCTCACGGAATAACATCTTCTTATCCTCTCCCTCAGATTTGAGAAGGGTAACAATGTTTTCACGGCTGAATTCCTCCTTGTTCAGAATGTCACTTACAGTCAATTTTGTTTTCTTTTAAATTGATCTGCAAAGATACAATAAAAAGCGTCGTGTATCAGTCTCAGAATCCTCTTCCGAACATACTCCAGAGCGATACTTTAATCTCTTCCCATCTTTTCATGGCCAGGTCAGCAAAATCATTTGTACAGGCTGTAACAAATTCCTTAGCTTCCTCATCCCTGCCGTTTTTAACAAGCTCGGTTACTTTATTTTCAATCATTGGCAATTCTTCAAATCCTTTGTCTTCCAGTTCTTTTACAGCCGGCTCAATGAGTTTTCTGCCACGACTCCAGTTAACAGTTGCAAGCCTGTTAGCTTCCCGGAATGACCAGAGTGCTGCATAGGTCCTGTAGCCGGGCTGTCCGCATACACTGAAAGAAGGAGGCAGGCTCAGTACTCCTGAGAATATTGGTATCCTCGGACTTTCACCCGGGTTATCAAATGAGAACCAGGCTACTGCACCGACTTCATCGGGCAGCCATGAACGGCATTGTATTACATGGGAATAGGAACAGCCGGAAATGGCAATAGTACGTTCCCTCTGAACAACACCTGGTTTCAGCTCATTGAGAAGATTGCGCATATCGCTGCTCATCCAGTTATTTGCAACAGGCGATTTCGCTTTTTTCATTATAACTCTGCCATCTTTGTCTTTTCCCTTTACAGTAACATCCAGGTCTTTTGTCATATCCCACTGTGTACCTTCGTATGTTTCCCTGAAGAGAGCAATGATTTCGCGTGGAGATACTTTTTTGTCTGGTTTTACTGAGAATGGAAGTTCTTCTGCATCAATTGACAGGTTAAGGGATGGTGCCAGTTTACTTAATACATAGAATTCCCTGATGGCAAAAGGTTTCTTGCCATTTATTACTTTCCAGAATTTAAAGGGTTCCTTTCCGTCCCATAATCCTAAGTTACGGACCACTTTCTTCAGATCGGTGCTGTACATAAAGAAATCCGGATCATTAAAATCGACATCTGATATCCTGGGTATATTTGCACAAATTCCCACATTATTATCAGGTATTCTCTCGGCAACCCAGATAGCCGAAGGTTTGCCTTTTCCTGAACCAGCTATTTCAAGCTGCCATACCTCTGCAGGATCGGCAATAGTGATGCACTCTGCAAGATCGCAGTAACCATATTCTTCCGCCAGCTTTCCTATAAGGATTATTGCCTGCCTGGCTGTTTTGCAACGTTGCAATGCTATTTTTTCCAGTTCCTCAATAAGGAACATACCGTCTTCATTTACAAGTTCCTTCCTTCCGTATATTGTTGTCTCTCCAATAGCCAGTTGCTTCTCATTCAGGCAGGGGTAGGCAGTATTAAGAAAGGCATATGTTTCTTCTGACTCCGGAATCTCACCTTTTTTAATAACAGATGTCATATCCCGTTCATCTTCTGTATGAAGCATACCTGCATAAACAGGGTGCATGGTCCCGGATTCATGCTTCTCATGCGGAACTATGCTAAGCCAGGTCCTGTAATTGCCGTCGCAACTGTGGGATGTCATCACCGAGCCGTCGGTGGAGGCGAGTCTGCCAACCATAATTGTTGTACAGTTTTCGGCATAACCCGGACCATCAGGTTCAATATTACTAAACTGACCGTACATGTTGAGAGAAAGAGCTGACAATACTATAAGGGGCAGCCGGGATAATTTGAAAATAGGATTATTCATATGAATATTGTTTTAGTTTTCAGCCTTTACACTTTTTCCCGCTGAACCATCAGTTTTCTTTTGGTTCGATTGTGGAAGGATATGCACATGAAGCTTATATAGATATTAAGGTTAGTTATCATGCCTGTCCTACAAATGTAAATTATTATTGATTAAATTCTGTAAACTGCATGACAGTTGTCTTGTTATTTGCTGTTAATTTTTATTATATTGCCTTTATATATTATACAAAGACAGTGAGTGTAAAATATTATATATCACAGGATTATTTATATGCTGTAGCTCATAACGTCGGCTTTCTCAAGAGGTTTGCAGGTTTATAGACGAAGTAATTACTCTCAGAGGTGAACTTACTTTTTCCTTTTTTCTTTATCAATGAGAATTATGATTAATGAAAAACTTATAAATCCTGAAAGCATTGTTGTAGTGGGCGGTTCCGACGATCCCTTCAAGCCCGGTGGAAAAATACTAAAGAATATAATTGACGGTGGTTACGGCGGTAGTCTTTATGTGGTTAATCCAAAGCAGGATGAAGTGCAGGGTGTCAGGTCGT
>DATFLA010000660.1:0-2000 GCA_035268305.1 Bacteroidales bacterium
ACAATATTTCTAACAACACATAATATGCACGATGCCGATGTCCTTTGCGACAGGCTTGCACTGATTGATAATGGCGAACTGCTGTTAACCGGGAGTCCTGATGACCTTAAGGTAAAGTATGGTGAAAAAAAGCTTAAGGTCACACTGAATCATGATAATAACAGGGTTTACAGGGAATTTGATATGCAGGGTATCGGTTCTGACAGCAGGTTCCTCGATCTGCTTAAATCGGACGATCTTGAGACTATTCATACATGTGAAGCCAGCCTGGAGGATGTTTTCATAAGTGTAACAGGTCATGGTCTTTCACCATCAACAGGTTACGAAGATTAACATGACTGAATTATTCAGATATGATCTTAATATTCAGTGGCGCAGCGGTTACTGGACGGTATATGGTATACTGGGATTGATTTATATCCTTATTCTGATTAATCTGCCTCTTGTAGTGAGAGCAGATATAATCGCCTTAATGATATTTTCTGATACTTCGGTTATCGGTCTTATATTCGTCGGGGCCCTGATATTGCTTGAGAAACAGCAGGGCGTTCTTCAGAGTTTCTCAGTAACGCCTCTTAAGATAAATTCATATCTTTTTTCAAAAGCATTATCAATCACTATCCTTAGTGCTCTTGTAAGTTCACTGATATGGCTTATTCCAATGCACTCCTTTAAGGGATTTTTATTACTACTTGCAGGAGTGGTTCTTTCATCTGTTGTACATACTCTGTTCGGAATAGGATTTACTGCGGGTGCAGAGTCTTTTAACCAGTTCCTTGCCAGGGTATTCCTCGGGTCTATGTTATTAACAGGTCCGCTCTTTCCCATGATATTTTTTAAGGGAACTGAATGGATGATAATATTTCCTTCAAATGCCTTCTTTGATTTGCTCCTTGGTGTTGTTAAAGGAAATACATCATTGACTTCTGCCGTTGACCTGGGTGTAATGATGTTATGGATTTATGTAATGAGCAGGTTTGCCGTAGCAAGGTTCAGAAAATTTCATCTTCTGAGTTAAAATGAAAAGAAGGTTTCCGGGTTTAATATTTAATTCACTGAAGGCTGATTTGAAGTTTATCGCGAGGGATCCTATGTTGATTGTCGCAGCAGTTGCCCCTGTATTCCTTATTATTCTTCTGAGACTTGTTTTCCCGCCTCTGGCTGAATTTGTAATTCTGAAAACAGGCGTTGATATAAACCTTTATTACCCTGTTGTTGCAATAACATTTATATCACTTATTCCCATGTTAATAGGGATGGTTTATGCTTTTATCCTTATAGATGAGAACGATATGCATATACTGCAGGTAATTTCCGTGACACCAGCCGGCAGGATCAATTTCATCCTGATGAGAATGGTTATGCCTGTACTGCTTAGTCTTTTTTTTATCTGGATTGCTGTACTCTTTACTGATCCTGTTGCTTCTGAAGGGTGGCTGAGAACCCTTGTTATTACAATTCTCCTTTCCACACAATCAACATTCGTATTTCTTTTTACCGGGAGTATGGCAGGTGACAAGATTGAAGGGCTGGCATTTTCGAAACTATATGGTATTTTCCTTGTTGCGGTGCCACTGGGACTTGTATTGCACCATCCCTGGAACTACCTGGCATTTTTCTCTCCTTCATACTGGATAGCATGGAGTTGGGTTGTACCATCACCTGTATATGGTATATGGTATGCAGTTATAGCCACAGTGCTGACCTCTGCGGGAATGATTTTCCTCCTGACTCATTTTTTGAAAAAACAGGTTGCCTGAAACGACTAACCCGTATACCTGGCCATATGTGCCAGAAAGAGGTCCTTCCTGTTCCTGGAAACAGGAACCTGCGACCCGTCCATCATCTCAATGTAGCCGCCATCGTGCCTGATAAATTTCCTTACATAATCAAGGTTTATGAGGTGAGAATTGTGCGGTCTGAAAAAATTCCTGTCATTAAGAAGGTCCTGGAACTCCTTGAGATGTTTTGATACGAGAATTTTCCTTTTTGGATTGACA
>DATFLA010000661.1:0-7680 GCA_035268305.1 Bacteroidales bacterium
GTTGATGTCAAAGCTGAAGCCCGTGCCTAATATATCATTGCCAAGCAGTCCGTATTCCCTTGCCTGGTTAATAGCTATCTTTAGACGTTCTATTGCAAGCGGATATTCCGCTCTTATATAGATAAGGCCTTGCGAGGCCCCGATACTGTATCCGCATATGGCCATAGCTTCAAGTACCGAATGAGGATCTCCTTCAAGCACTGACCTGTCCATGAAGGCACCGGGATCGCCCTCGTCAGCGTTACAGACAACATATTTCTCTTCAGAGTTACTCCTGCGGGCAAGCTCCCATTTAAGACCTGTCGAAAATCCTGCTCCTCCGCGACCTCTTTGTCCCGATCCCTTTACTTCTTTTATGACCTCTTCCGGTGTCATTTCTGTGAGTACCTTTCCAAGGGCCATATAGCCTTCACGGGCAATATATTCATCTATATTTTCAGGATTGATGAATCCACAGTTCCTCAGTACAATCCTTAACTGTTTCCTGAACCGGCCTATCGTTTTTCCGTCATCGAGAGGCTTGCCTGTGACAGGATCTTTGTACAGCAATCTGCTAACTTTCCTGTGTTTTATTATATGTTCCTCGATAATTTCCTGTGCGTCTTCGGGCTTTACTCCTACATAATAAGTATTGTCGGGCATTACTTTTACTATGGGCCCCTTTCCACATAAGCCAAAACATCCGGTCATGATAACCTGCACGGATTCAGAAAGGTTTTTTGATTCCAGCTCATCCCTGAGATTACAAATTATTGCATCACTGTCTGAGTTGTGACATTCGGTGCCCCCGCATACAAGGAGATGGTGACTGTAATTTGACATTTTTGTTCCTCCTTATTCTTTAAGATCAATTGTTTCATAATTTACCGGGATAATCCCGTCCACCAGTTCTCCCGCCTTGATGTATTTCTCAATAACCTGGTCGGCTCTCTTCAGATCTACAAATCCAAATACAACCGGTTCCCTTCCTGGTAATTTTACCTCAATTGTAGGTTCTGCATAACAGTACCCCATACAACCGGTCCGGGTGACTACAGCTTCAATATTCCTTCTAACAAGCTGTTCCCTGAAAAATTCAAATATTGTTTTTGCCCCGGATGCTATACCACAGGTGGCCATTGCAACTTTGATCTGTACTATGCTGCCTGTAGCGGTGCTTCCCGTCTCTGCAGCAGTGTTGACTTTTAATTCATCGCGTTTCTTCTTAAGATCCGCCAGTGACTTGATCTTTGACATCCTGTATACTTATTAATTTTTTTCTCGCATTTATTATAAGAAATCAATTCCATAACTTGTAAATAATTAATAACCAATCATTAATAACCAATAATTAATGCATTGTTCATATTTTACCATACAAAAATAATGATATTAATGTTAATAAAATAACAATGTTAATAAAATAACACAATTTTATATTAATTCTAAATAATAACTGGTTGGTATTTTTTTTTAGTAGTTGTTATCGGTTTTACAGGTTGGTTAGATAAGTATCGGCTTATCAGGTTTTTAAACTCAGATCTCTGCTTCAGTACCGGGAGGAAATCACTTATAGCAAGTTAGCAGCCGGCAATAAAGGCAGGACTGGCGTTTTAAATTATTTCTGCCGGATACTGTATGCGTTTCGCCCGGATCCTTACAATTACGAAATTATGACTTGATACAGAAATTTTTTGTGTCATCATATATTGTTCTTTTACCTTAAAACAATGTTTCCTATAAGAACCCTTCCGCTTTTCCAGAATCCCCTGAAATAAGGGTCGTCAGTGACATATACAACTTCACCGCTTCCAATCTTCTCGGAACCAATGACAAGTGTATTTTTTATCTTATCCTTGTATTTGAATCCTGCAAAGCCTGAAACCGGTTCCTTGTCAAGTACATATCCTATGTTGTTCCCCTTTACAAGGAAGGGGTACCCTGCTGACCTTTTCAAAACGAACCATTCATTGCCCATACCAAAAGCATAAGGGTGTGTGTCGTCGAGATGGACCCTGTAAATACTTCCCTCGGACCTGTTGGCAAGGGAATATCTCCTGTCAGTCTCATATTCATATTTTTTGAGCAATGTTGTATCGTCGCTCCTGGTCTTTTTCTCGGAGGCTTTAAGTTCCGATCCTCTTTTCTTAACGGCACTTGCCAGGGCGGTACCTTTTTCTCCTGCAAAGATAGTGACCGCGCGCTCAAAGGCTATGACCTTTCCGCCTCTCTTCAGGAAATCCATTATTGTGTCTTTTTGTTCTTTTGAATATGATCCGGAAGTAAGGATGAGTATCTTGTATTTGCTGAGGTCCGCATTTGGTGACAGGTCCATATTGATTAATGAAACGGGATAATGGAGTTCCTGTTCAAAGTAAAACCATAACTCGCCAACGGAGGATGAGGATGTCTTTTCTCCGCACAGCAGGGCTATATCTCTTTTCTTCATCAGCGGAGCATATTCCGAGCCGAAATCGCGGCCGCTTTGAACGAGACCGGTATTGCTGGGGATTAATTCAACCTGGCATTCATTAGCTGCAGCAGTAACGAGGCTGTCGAATCCGGCACCCAGTTGTTTGTTATCGCCCCTTGCAATTATAATGCTTCCCCTGTTGAATTGCCTGTCTTCAATTTTGAAAGGTTTCATTGAATATCTAAGCTTCACATCCTTACGGTATAGTGATGCCATTAATTTCAACTCATCAAACCCTGTAAAATTTGCCAGGTAAGCATAAGGTTCCTTTTTATCAGCGATATTTATAATTTTTCTGAAACCGACTATCCCTGTATCTGGCTGTATTCTTTCTTTCAATGCAAAGGCTTTAAGGTTATAAACAAAGGGAATAGCCCAGGCAGTAAGGTCGTAACTTATTGAGTCTGTCATTTTGCTGTGTGGTTCAAAAAGAACCTCGAGAAGATGAGATTCGGGCTGATATGCACTGATAAGTATATCTCCTTTTTCTATTGTTACAATACCGTTTTTATCTTTGAGATAATCGAAGCCTGAATATTTCTTTCCTTCATTTTCGGCATAACTGTACCTGATTTGATTATTGTCAAGTAGTTGTAAAAGTGACCTGATATTCGATTTCTCGTTTGTCCCTTTTATTATAAACGATTTGTACCTGTATGAATGGTTGTTGCCTGAACTTTCAAAATACTTATTGAATTCTGAAATAAGTTTGGTGCGGTTTTCGAAAGCAACTTTGATTGTAGCCATTGAAGCCGTAAAGTGTCCGTCGATTCTTTGTTTCAGTGTAAGAGTATCGCCTGATTCCTGTTTGTATGCAAGTCCGGATGCACCGCCACCTCCCTGTTCATAGGTGAATCCCATCGCTCCGTTGAATAGTGGCCATGTGTCGCCATAGCTGGGATAGAAAAGGTCAAAATTCTCTTTTGTGAAGTAAAGCCTGTATTTACTGTCGAAAAGTGCGGCATTTCCGCTGCCCATAAGTTTATGAAACTCATGCTGCCATTCTGTTAGCTTATCGTGCCACGGACTGGCCCCGGGTGCAAAGAAGAAGGTCGATTCTGGTCCCATCTCATGAAAATCGGCATGAACCTGTGGCATCACCTGCCTGTACATTTTTACTTTTTGTTGCGATTCAGCCTGTGTCTGCCATGTCCAGTCGCGGTTAAGATCAAAGAGGTAATGATTTGTGCGTGATCCGGGCCAACCTTCATGATGTTCCCAGGCATTCGGATCGGGATTCATGAAACTGCTCATTGATGTTCTGTATCTCTCTGTATAGAGATCATGACCGTCAGGATTCTGGCACGGATCAATTACAACGATACATTCCTTTAAATAATCCGCGACCCCGGGAAACGATCCGGATACGAGTGTATACAATGTCTTCATGGCGGCCTCTGTACCAACGGCTTCGTTGCCGTGGACATTATAGCTGAGCCATATAAAGGGGATCTGTTTTCCGTTTACTTCTCCCTGTAACAGGCCTGCCCTGATGAGATTGTTTTTCCTGTATGTTTCCAGGTTTGCAATATTTTCAGGCGATGATACAAAACATACTCCCAGCGTACGACCTTCGTATGTTTTGCCATACTCTCTGAACTCTGCCATCGGAGAAGTTTCCGACACATACCTGAAATACTCTATTGCTTTGTATTGCCATGTAAACTGTGTCCCCTGTTCATAACCGAGAAACTCACCAGGTGTTTTTACGGTTTGTGATCTTAATATTGCAGGTAAAATTATCAGAATGACGGCAATAAGGAGTAGCCTTCTCATTTTTTAGTTTATTTAACAATGAAGGGTTAAATATAATCTTTTTTCAAATCACAGCTTTATAATTTAAATCTGCTTTTAAACAGGGCTGTAAGCTTAATAATATCTTTTAATTTTTGAAAATAATAATTGCTTTTTGCCGGGCATCACAGGCTGTATTATAGTGATGTTAAGCATAAGGGTTGAATAAGAATTTAAAATTCTTATTTTTGCTATCCTGTTAAATATAAGTTCTATTTTAATCAATTACCAGATGTTGAGAGTCAGATTTTCCATTGTACTGATATGTTCTTTGTTTTTATTTTCGGTTTCCAGGCAGGCGAATGCACAGATGAGAAGATGGGGTGGCAACAGGGTAGCTGTAACAGGCTGGGCTGATGATACTCATTTTATATTAAGAACCTTTGATTCAAACGGCAACCCGGTTATAAAGAAGGTTGATGCAAGAACAGGCAGATCGGTTATTTTGCCACCTGTTCAGACAGCCAGGGAACTGTTGTCGGAATCAATGCCCAAAGGTACCTCCCTGGCCTATGGGGATGTATTGTCTCCCGACGGGAAGAGTGTAATAAAGGTCAAGGATAATGACCTGTATTATTTCAGCCTGGGGGAGAAGGAGTGGTTTCGACTGACATATGACAGTATCCCTGAGGTTAACCCGCGTTTTTCTCCTGACGGGACAAAGCTGGCCTATACAAAAAATAAAGATCTGTATGCTTATGATATTGCGGGAAGGAAAGAGATAAGACTTACAAACGACGCTTCCGGGAAAGTTTATAATGGTTATGCATCCTGGGTGTATATGGAAGAGATTCTGGAGAGATCAAGTCATTATGCAGCATTTTGGTGGTCGCCCGACAGTAAAAAAATTGCCTTTCTCAGAACAGATGAATCGGATGTCCCTGTTTTTATACTTAACAGGCTGGATGAGGCAGATGGAATTCATGGCAAAATAGAAGCGACTCCATATCCAAATCCGGGTGACCCGAACCCGAAAGTTAAGATGGGTATAGCCGATATTGAAACTACAAAGACATACTGGGTGAAGACTGATTATAATGCCGATCAGTATTTAGCCTGGCCATTCTGGACTCCCGACAGCAGACAGCTTGCTGTTCAGGTACTCAACCGCGATCAGAATGATCTTAAAATATTACTTGTAGATCCGGTGGCAGATAAGACAAGGAAGATCTATGAGGAATTGAGAAAAAGCTGGGTGGAAATTCACGAGGACACATATGTTATGAGTAACGGGTCGGGCTTTATTGTAAGAAATGACAGTAACGGCTGGCAAAACCTGTATTATTACAACTGGGATGGCAAGCTGGTTAGTCAGCTTACCGATCTGGGATACAGGGTAACAGGGATAGAAAGGGTTGATGAGGATCGTAAACTTGTTTATTTTACTGCCACAGGCGCCGAATCAACAGACAGTCACCTGTTCAGGGTAGGACTGGACGGGAAAAATCTTGTCCAGATGACCGGGGGACACGGACTGCACAGTGTAAATATATCACCAGATGGTTCTTATTACACCGATACATGGAATTCGATTGACAGTGCAGGTTCCATAGATGTATATAACAGGAAGGCTGTCAAGCTAAGATCTGTATTTACGTATAAACAACCTCCTTTTGATCAGGCAAAGGATTCACGATCGGAGATGGTCAGAATAAAGACATCGGACGGGCTATTTAATATGCCAGCTATTATAACATATCCCGTTAATTTTGATCCGTCGAAGAAATACCCGGTTGTTTTTACTATTTATGGAGGACCCGATTCGAAGAATGTATATAACCGCTGGCAGGGCAGTGATCCGTCATGGTATGCTCAGAATGGGATTATTACATTTACTGTCGATCATCGTGGTTCAGGCCAGTTTGGCAGAAAAGGGCTTGATTATCTCTACCGCAACCTTGGAAAGTGGGAGATACTTGATTATGAAGATGCTGTTAAATGGCTAAGAACCAAACCGTATGTTGATCCCGGAAGAATAGGTATCACAGGCAGTTCATACGGCGGATACATGACATGTATGGCTCTTACACGTGGTGCAGGTTACTGGACCCATGGTTTTGCCGGATCATCTGTAACTGACTGGAGGCTTTATGATGATGTCTATACGGAGCGTTATATGGATACTCCGAAAGACAATCCCGATGGATACAGGGAAAGCTCCACATTACAGTATGTAAAGGATTATACAGGTAAGCTGTTCATGACACATGGTGATATGGACGACAATGTACATTTTCAGAATGCCATTTATTTGATATCCAGGCTGGAAGATAATAATAAGGTGTTCGGGTTCATGCTTTATCCAGGCGGAAGGCATGGCTGGGGTGGTGAGAAGGCAGTTCATTCGAGGAATGAGGCTCACAGATTCTGGTTACGTAATTTTTTCGGAAAAGAATAAGTATAATTATCTTAATACTCTAAATATCAAAATCCAAACCTGACACTTATGATAATAGGTATTCTCAAAGAGAAAGGTGCTGAAAACAGGGTGGCAATGCTGCCCGGAGAGGTTTCAGTACTAAAAAAAATGGGTATTGAAGTATTGGCAGAAAAAGGAGCCGGAACCCAGGCATATGCAACTGATGACGAATATGCCAGGTCAGGCGCTGTTCTGAAATCGCGGAAAGATGTCATTTCGGAGGCAGCAGTTCTTTTGTCTGTCAATCCTCCTGTTGATGATAAAATTGAATCTTTCAGTGAGGGACAGGTCCTTTGTTCCGTGCTCAATCCCGTTGAGAACAGTGAATGGCTCGATAAAGCCAGGGACAAAGGCCTCACAGTACTTGCGCTTGACCTGATTCCCAGAACAACACGGGCTCAGTCTATGGACATACTTTCATCAATGGCCACAGTGGCTGGTTACAAGGCAGTTCTGGATGCGGCTTCAATGTTACCGAGATTCTTTCCCATGTTTATGTCAGCTGCCGGAACTATTAAGCCTGCACGTGTACTTATACTGGGGGCTGGAGTAGCCGGACTCCAGGCAATTGCCATAGCCCGGAAGCTTGGTGCCGTTGTTGAAGTTTTTGATGTACGTTCTGCTGTCAGGGAAGAAGTAAAGAGCCTTGGCGGTAAATTCATTGAGGTGGAAGGAGCCAAAGAAGATGCTTCAGCTGGTGGTTATGCCGTTGAACAGACCGAGGAATTTAAAAAGAAACAGCAGGAACTTATACAACAGAGAGCCGCCGCTGCGGATGTTGTTATAGCTACTGCTCAGATCCCCGGGAAAAAGGCACCTGTACTTATCCTGGGAGATACAGTTAATAAAATGAAACCGGGCTCTGTGATAGTTGACCTGGCCGCTTCATCAGGCGGAAACTGCGAACTGACAGAGGACGGAGAGACTATTGTTGTAAATGGTGTCAGAATAATCGGAAAATCTGATTATCCGTCTGCCATGCCTACTGATGCAAGCAAGATGTTTGGTAATAATA
>DATFLA010000662.1:0-3403 GCA_035268305.1 Bacteroidales bacterium
CCGCCGAGAAGATTAGGGCCCTGGAATCGACCACTAACTCGCATGTTCCTATCATTGCCATTACAGCCAATGCAATGATTGGTGACAAAGAAAAATGCCTTGCTGTGGGAATAGATGATTATATCAGTAAACCATTCCAGCCTGCAGTACTTATCGATAAGATTAAAAAGACTATCTGAATCGCTAGCCCAAAGGTTTGAATCCTATAACCATAATGTCATCAACCTGCTCATTCCTTCCGATCCATGTACGAAAATTCTCTTCAAGGATAGCCTTCTGATCCTCAACGGGAAACTGGTGTATCGTAAGCAGGAGATAACGGAATCTGCGGTACATGAATTTCTTATTCTCCGATCCTCCAAACTGGTCGGCATACCCGTCTGAAAAGAGATAAAAGATATCATCTTCCATTATGTCAATTTCGTGGTTATGATATTCCAAACCATCCGGATTCATCCCTATTATAAGCTTATCAGGTTTTATCTCGTGCAGTGAATTATTACGGATATGATACAAGGGAAGGAAAGCTCCTGCATACTCCAGTTTTCTCTTTTTCTTATCGATGACACACAGGCTCACATCCATCCCGTCGCGGATTATTGTGCCCAGGTTTTTTTCCCTGCTGAATGTCTGTTCCAGACTTTTATTCAGGATGCCAAGTATCCTGGAAGGAATTTCAATGTTTTCTTCGTTTATTGTCTTTTCGATAATGTTAAGGCCTATCATCGACATCAGTGCACCGGGTACGCCATGCCCCGTACAATCTGCAGCCACCACAAACACCTTTTCCCCCTTTGAACCGATCCAGTAAAAATCTCCACTCACAATATCTTTCGGCCGGTAGAATATGAATGCATCCCTGAAGTGTTTCCTGAAATATACCTCCGATGGCAACAGTGCTTCCTGTATCCTCTGGGCATAAACGAGGCTATCTGTCATGTCCTTGTCTTTCTGCTCAAGTGCATACTTCTGGTTTGCGATCAGGTATATGTCCTGTTCCTGTTCCTTCAACAGCTTCCTTGTTTTTACAAGATTCCTGGTCTGGAGCATAATAAGCCACAGGACAACTGCTATTATTACAATTGCTGAGATTGTATAGACTGCAGGTGAATAGGGAAATCCCAGAACCCAGCAGGGTAATGTGTGTTCAAAGCCTGCATAATGAGTTAAAATTCCCGGGTAATATGTTAATTGCAGGACTCCCATCCGTTAATACAAAAATAGGGTAATTATCTGTACATTATAAGTACCGGGATTTAAAAATACTCAATGACCGGGTATTATTACCTCATCCTTTCCTTCTCTGACAAGCCTGCTATATACTTTTGAAGGTGACTTAATTAATTTTCCGAGTCCCAGGGAATCCCATTTCTTATCAATGGCAGCAATTGTTTCTGCATCGGAACATACTACATTAGGCCATCTGCGGGGGAAGCCTCCTTTCCTGAATTTTTTAATTGTCCCGTCGATAAAAAGTGACGTCGGTGAGATGTATTCATGATCGCGTAAAGGATCAGAGTTACCCAGTATCTGCCATGCAACAGTGAAATAATCACTTGTATCAACAGTATGATCTACCGCGAGTACCAGGCGGAAAAGTCCATAAGGATCATTATTCCTGAAGAAGTCCTTAACCTTATCTATCACATCTTCATCTTCTGATCTGTTGACAGAGATAATGATTACAGGAATATCCTCTTCGAAAAGGAGCATATCAAATTCCCTGATAATGTTCCGGTTAAAGAAGTTGTTCTTTATCTTAAGCACAGTAGCTGTATCGACCAAAGCTGCCGTTCTTCCCGATTTTTCCTCTTTATGTTTGATTGTTGCATCTATTCCTGCCTTTCCACCGAATGAAAAATCATCGGCGGAATGATCGAGTACATCGAGCGGACCGCGACTGAAAAAGATATCTTTCCCCGGGTCGACATTGGCAAAGATATGCACGAGCAGTTCTTTGTATTCCCTTATGTTTATATCTCCGTTTACAACAACAAGGTATTTTGTAAACATCATCTGGCCAGCTCCGAAAAGTGAATGTATAACTTTCATGCCCTGCCCGGGGTACGTCTTGTTGATTTTCACAATCACCAGGTTATGGGCAACGCCGGCATCGGGCATATGAAAATCTTCCACCTCCGGTTGCAGTGTAAGTTGTACCGGGGAGAGAAATATCTTCTCTGTTGCCTGTGCTATCCAGGCATCTTCCTGCGGGGGTATCCCTACTATTGTCGCAGGGTACACAGCTTTCCTTGCATGGGTGATACAGGTAACATTAAACCGGGGATACATATCGGCCAGTGAGTAGAATCCGGTATGATCGCCAAAGGGTCCCTCTATAACAGGATCCTCCTGTGTATCAACATATCCCTCGATTATTATGTCGGCATCTGCGGGAACATAAAGCTCATTGGTAAGGCATTTTACCATTTTTACCTTCTTCTTCCTGAGAAAACCTGCCAGGATATATTCATTAATATTTTCGGGCAGGGGAGCTGTTGCTGAATATGCATAAACAGGATCACCGCCCAGGGCAACTGTTACGGGCATCCTTTTGCCAAGTTTCTTCCATGCTTCAAAATGAGCAGCACCGGTTTTATGTCTTTGCCAGTGCATTGCAGTTGTCCTGCTGTCGAGCACCTGCATCCTGTACATACCAACATTTGTCTTGCCGGTATCGGGGTGTATAGTGTGTACCATTGGCAGGGTTATGTACCGCCCTCCATCGTAGGGCCAGCATTTTAGTATGGGCAGGATGCCAAGGTCAGGTTCTTTATGAACAACCTGCTGGCAAATACCCCTGCCTCTTTTCCTGGAAGGCATCAGTCCTGCCAGGCTGAGAATTGAAGGGAGGGAAGCTATTTTCCTAAGTAATGGGCCACCGGTATCTGTAACCATTGAAAAGATCTTTTCAATTTCTTCACCGGCTTCTCCCAGGTCTTTCTGTCCTATGGCTCTTGTCATTCTTGAATAGGATCCATAAGCATTTATCAAAACAGGAAATCGGGTACCGTTATTCAGAAAGAGAAGAGCTTTACCTCCGCTTTTTGTTATCCTGTCTGTTACCTCCGTTATCTCGAGTATGGGATCAACAAAAGTCTCTATCCTGTTGAGTTCATCATTTCTCTCCAGTTCTTCTATGAATTCAGTTAATCCCGAGTATGGCATGTCATTTATTAATTGATTGACAAAGATATTCAATAAGCGAATAAAAACAACCGTCATCACCCGGAAATGAGATACAGTATAGCTTATTCTGGCACAAAAGCTTATGATATACAGAAAAGATAAAGGGGGTATAAAACAATGATGGGAACTATTCGCGTGGAGTAGTTCCCATCCATCGTCTGCAACCGAAGTTGTTTCCGATGTCAGATTACTGTTATTTTGACCGGAGATCGGA
>DATFLA010000663.1:0-11373 GCA_035268305.1 Bacteroidales bacterium
CGGATTTGGACCTGGCCTGGGTGATAAGGCAGGCGAGGTGGTTGATGCCTATGCAAAAGCATTCCCTGATAAAAAGCCTGTTGAAATTTGGTCAATGGTAAGCAGTAACCGTCAGAGTGTTGTCAACCTGGCTGATGCGAAGTCGAAACAGACACCTCCTGTTTATGTTGCCTGGTTCTGCTGGCAGCCACCACTTTTCGATAACCGCATGCGTGCATTTCATTGCAGTGATATTTGCCACTGGTTCTATAATACAGATCTTATGCTGACTCATACCGGAGGAGGTGAAAGACCAAGGAAATTATCAGACAAGATGTCGGGAGCTCTTCTGCAATTCATGAAAACAGGCAATCCGGATAATGGTGGATTACCATCATGGGCCAGATATACATCTGAAAAGGGTGAGGTGATGGTTCTTGATGATGTTTCAGAATTAAAGGATGATCCTGACAGAGAGGCAAGACAGTCATTGCCCGCATGAAGTTTATCTAACAGGCCTCTATTTTTATATAGTTAGTTGAATTATAATTTGGGGTGCAGTTGGATCCGGAGGTATTAATTTACTTCCGGGTCCATTAATTGAAATATTTCATACCTGTCATCGTATTTCAACAGATTGGATTAAACTAATTTATAATATCCTGGTAATTACTCTTTTATTCACTCGCAATGACCATCGTTTCATTTTCTTTTAAACCTATTTAAATAATACTAAAAAATATATCATGAAAAAGATCAACAGGTACCTTATGGTTACCACACTGCAAATAAATATATTACTGATAAGTCTGCTTCTGCTGACAGGTTTGAAAACATATGGGCAGGAAATGCAGCGACAAAGAGGACCGGTAATTGTTTCTCCTGAAATATCTGGTGATAATAGTGTTGTTTTTCGATTGTTCTCAAAGAATGCCGGTACAGTGTCTTTAAATGGTAGCTGGATGGGTATGGGAAAAACAATGGAAATGACTAAAAACGAAGAAGGCGTCTGGTCAGTTAAAGTTGATCCGCTGGAATCTTCCATGTATCACTATAATTTCATACTGGATGGAGTAAGTATCATTGATCCGTCCAATCCAATGGCTATGCGCGACGGAACAAGATATGCAAGCACACTTATCATCCCGGGTAGCGGATCAAAATTATTTGAAGTAAACGATGTGCCTCATGGTACCATATCCAAAGTTTGGTACAATTCTCCAGTGCTGGGTCTGACTCGCAGGATGTATGTATACACTCCGGCAGGTTATGAAGACAATAATGATAAATATCCGGTTTTATATCTGCTTCACGGAGGTGGTGGTGATGAGGATGCCTGGACTTCTCTGGGGCGTGCAAATTATATCCTGGACAATTTAATTGCAGAGGGTAAGGCAAAACCTATGATTGTTGTTATGACCAATGGCAATGCCGATCAAACCGCTTCTGTAACTGACAGGTTAAAAGAACCGGATGCTTCATCTGTTGCTGGCCCGGGTACAAGTGGCACCGATAAGGAAATAATTGATGGTATGACAAAATTCCCAAACAGTTTGATTAAAGATGTAATTCCATATGTGGAAAAGCACTTCAGGGTAATAGCAAACAGTGAAAATCGTGCCATTGCCGGTTTGTCTATGGGATGCTTGCAAACACAAATAACTGCCATGACAAATCCAGGGTTTTTTCAGTACATTGGCTGTTTCAGTCTGGGTATCCATTTTAATAAGCCATTTGATCTTATTTCGAACAATATTTTGATTCCTGCTTATGACAAAAACCTGAAAACTATGAAGAACCGGCTGTTTTACATCGGTGTCGGATCAGAAGACTTCGTATATGAAGGGGTTCAGACCCTGCGTAAAAAGCTGGATGATAATAATTTCAAGTATGTATATAATGAAACCGGAGGGGGCCATACCTGGGCAAACTGGCGGACTTATTTGTCGGACTTTGCTCCAAGATTATTTAAGTAGTAAACTCATCAATTATTAAGAAATAGAAAATTATGAAACAGAAATTCTGCTTATTATTCCTAATATTTTTTTTGGGTGCGTCTATGGGTTTTTCACAATTTGGAGGAGGTCCTAAAACACCTAATGACACTTTGAAATCAGTACGGGTACTCCCGGGGGGGGAAATAATTCTGAGTATCTATGCTCCTGAAGCCAGGGATGTTACTATTGGGGGAGAACTGGTCCCCTGGGGGCAGAAGGTTGAGGGAGTAAAGTCGGATAACGGAGTTTGGACATTCACCATCCCCAATGTTAAAACCGGAACCTACAGATACAATTTTGTAGTTGACGGAGTGAAGGTATATGATCCAAAGGCGCCTAATGCATTTGAAACATCAGCTCTGGTTGATGTTACACCAGATGGGGAAAAAGAATTCTTTGCCTTGCGCAAGAATGTACCTCATGGAGCTATGGCTGAGCTTTATTATTATTCCACTACAACCAAAAGCATGCGCAGGATGCATATTTGGACACCCCCCGGTTATAATGCAAAAAATATCAAGCTTCCGGTTTTTTATCTTATACATGGCGGAGGTGACAGCGATGCAGCCTGGCCTAATGTTGGACGTGCGGGTTTTATTATGGACAACTTGCTTTCAGAAGGTAAATGCAAGGAAATGATTGTGGTTATGCCTGATGGAGGAATGGATACAAAACTGTTTGTTAAAGATTTTGTAAATGACATTATTCCACTTATACAATCGGATTATAATGTTTATACAGATGCTGACCACAGAGCCCTGGCAGGCCTCTCAATGGGAGGGCTGGAAGTAACAGAATCATTTATGGCACACCCTGATATGTTTGCATATATCAATGTTATGAGTTCCGGCTGGTTTTCAAACAATAAAGAAATGTATGAGTCGGGTGACAAACGGTTGGCAGAGATCGCACCTACATTAAATAAAACCGTAAAGTACCTGATTTTTACACAGGGAGGCCCTGAAGATATTGCCTATAACAACGGGAAAGAGATGCTCAAAGTCTTTGATAAAAACGGAATAAAATATGAGTTCAGTGAAATGCCCGGAGGACATTCATGGATAGTGTGGAGACAGGATTTGAGAAATTTTGCCTCTAAAATATTCAGATAAGCCATACGATTCCTTGTGACAAATCAATTAAGAACGTTCATTATTTATTTTGACTGATGTTAGTTTCAATAATTAAAAGAGTTAGTGGTATGATTATAAAGAAAATTAAGTACTACAGAAGGATACTCGTTATCCTTGTTTTAGTGTTAATTGAGTTAAATCTCTCGGGTCAATTTCCTTCAAGAATAAAATCTCCGGTAGTAAACCCTGACTTAAGTGTTGCCTTCTCAATAAAAGCACCTAATGCCAAAGAAGTTTCTCTGAATTTTGGGGCAGAAATGAAATCATATCCCATGCTTAAAAATGATCAGGGGGTATGGAACGTAACAATTGGTCCGTTAATTCCTGAATATTACACTTATAGCTTTTTAGTTGATGGTTTAAAAATTCTTGATCCTTCCAATCCGGAAATGCAGGTCGGACAAGCTCCTGATTTTAGTTTGGTAAATATTCCCGGTACTCCGCCTCGCTTTGATGAACTACAGGATGTACCTCATGGAACAATTTGTATTCTCAGGTATTATTCAACCATACAGGAACTTAACCGGAAACTTTATGTATATACTCCACCAGGTTATAATCCTTCATCAGTACAACAGTACCCTGTGTTTTATTTACGCCATGGTGGAGGAGGGAATGAAACGTCGTGGTATGTTGAAGGTTGTGCCGCAAAGATTCTGGATAACTTATTAGCTCAGGGTAAAATAACTCCTATGATCGTTGTTATGACCAATGGAAATCTCGAGAAACAGGTTGAGGGAGGTGCATACAGTAAAGAGGGGGTCACAATCATGACCGATGAACTATTTACAGATGTAGTACCAATGATAGAAAAACAATATAATGTGTATACTGACAAGGATCACAGGGCGATTGCCGGTTTATCCATGGGAGGCGGACAGTCTTTTTATATGGGACTCAGGAATGTTGACAAGTTTAGCTGGATAGGTTCTTTCAGCTCGGGAATTTTTGGAGGAATCCCGGGTTCCTCATTTGATGCAGAAAAGGAAGTTCCCGGGATCCTGACCAATACCAGGTATTTTAATAAGGAACTGAAGCTGTTATATATATCAGTTGGCGAGCAGGACCCGAGAATGGAATTTACAGGTAAAGTGGTAGACCAGTTCAGGAAAAACAATCTCCACCTGAAATATGAGACCTTTGAAGGAGTTCATGAGTGGAAAGTATGGAAGCATTCACTCGAAAATTTTCTTCAATTGCTTTTTAGGTAGATAAAGCATGCTTTTTTAGAATAAAACATATTTAATAATCTATCAATATGAATAATAAGCACTTAAGAATATGCCTTGTTGGATTGTTTTTCGCTCTTATAAGTTCCATAATATGTGCTCAGGAGATCCCACAAAACAGAGGTCCGCGTATTGTATCTCCTCTTGTGGCAGATGATAATTCGGTTACGTTTAATATATTCTCTAAAAACGCTCAGACTGTTTCTCTTACTGGAAGCTGGATGGGTATGGGAAAGACTATGAAAATGACCAAAAACGATGAAGGTGTCTGGTCAGTGAAGGTTGGTCCGCTCGAACCATCTATATACCTGTCTGATTTTGCTCCAAGACTTTTTAAATAGTTAGAAAATCAAAAGGTTATGTCGTCACAAAAAACATCTAAAATTCTGATATCAATAGTGATTAGTCTTATGATTATTAACCAGAATAACTTTGTTTATGGGCAGGAAACCATTGATGTAGGGGAGACTGGATGGAAAGTAAAAAGGCCGGTAATGGCTGCAGCCTGTGAGGCCGGATGTCCATGGGGAGAGTTGGGCGACTTTGTTAAAGAATCCATGAAGCCTTTCGGTTATTCTGTAATTCTTTGTCGTAACTGTAACCGTGTTTATGGGCCCCGGCTGGTCTCAGAGAATGATTATCCTCCACCGCTTGATGAAGCAAATCTCAAAGACGGGACTATTTACAGGTTAAACGCTCGCGTTGATTTTGGAGTAACATCAAGCGCTATTCTCTATAACGCCTATAATGGAACCCTTGGTAATACCAAACCTAATAACAACCTTCGCCTTATTGCCAGGATAGAAGATCCTTTCTACCTTTTGCTGGCAACCAGAAAAGAATCAGGGATTACAAGTATGGCTCAGATAAAGCAAAAGCATATGCCTGTGAGAATTTTCAGTACGGATGCCGGATTATCAACTATTTTGAATTATTATGGAATAACAACGGATGATATTGAATCTTGGGGTGGTAAAATGAGAGTGCCACTGGATGAAGCTTTAAAGGGAGATTTTGACCTTATTTCAGGGTTTTTAGCAAGCCCGAGTCTGAATCCTGAATCATCGTACTGGACAACCCTGAGTGAGAAATTCGACCTTTATTTTATGGAACTACCTGAAGATTTACTTGATCAGATTGCCAAACAGAATGTTGATGCTGAAAAAGTGATTGCTCATAATTGCCTGCTCAGGGGTATAGACAGGCGAATAAAAACACTCGGAAGATCAGGAGAATCCGTTTTTGCCAGATCAGATACTCCTGATCAGGCTGCCTACGATCTGGCAAAGGCCATTTATGAAAACCGGGGTGGCCTGAAATGGTTCATTCGGGTATACTCTTACGACTCAAATACCGTGTGGCAAAACTTTGGAGTTCCCCTGCATCCCGGTGCTGAAAAATTTTATCGGGAAGTTGGCTTTATAAAGGAATGAATTAGTTTTCCATGTAATCTATTTGCCATGAAAAGACCTTTAAATGTACTGTTCAGGGACAGTCTGGCTATTTTGATCTTCTTAACCTTTCAGGGGATTAATCCTGTTTATTCGCAGGCAGGGTTACAGGATATAATGGAGAAGTTGGATCTTTGGTTGAAGAAATACCCTGAAGAGGCGGTGTATTTCCAGACAGACCGTTCTGTGTATTTTCCCAAGGACAGGATATTCTTCAAAGCCTTAATTACGGATGAAACAGGAAAACCACCGGAGATCACCGGAAGAACACTTTATATTAAACTTTATGATATTTACGGACTGGAAGTCGCAGGATCTGAATTTTCTTTAAACAATAAGTGCTCCGGCGGATACCTTGATATACCCAAAGATATTCACAATGGTAACTACATACTTTCAGCATATACAGACTGGATGGAGAATTTTTCAGCAGAAAGAGCTTTCTTTAAGCAGATATCTGTTTCAGATACTAAAACAGATGCCATGGACGTAACTATTTCACCAGCGGAAAATATGTGTATACCATCCACATCTGTTAAGTTCCGGTTGTCATTTAGGGGGAAGGATGGCCAGCCGTTACCTGCTGCTTTCGATTATGAATTAACCGGATTATCCGCAACAGGTCTGAAAGGGAAGAGCAGAGCAGATAAGGAAGGAAATGCAGATATAAGTCTCAGATTGCCTGATTTCACCGATGCTGATAATCCTGTATTAACTATACATGCAGCTTACCGCAGCTTAAAAATAAATAAGGGACTTGTCCTGGTCACACCCTACAATAATCTCGATGTTGCATTTTACCCGGAGGGTGGAAAGTTGCTGGAGGGGATAAGGTCAAAGGTTGCATTCAGATCATTTAATAATGTAAACAGACCGGTCGACTTTAAGGGTGTTGTATTTGATAATGATGGCAAACAGGTCTGCACCGTATCTCCTGTATATAAAGGGATAGGATATTTCTATATAACTCCCGGGGCAGGGAAGAAGTATCTTCTTAAGATAACAGAGCCGGATGGTTACTTAAAGGAATTTCCGCTTCCTGATCCTGAAAGATCAGGGCTTGTTATAACGGTAAATGATAATTCGGATGATACCCTTACACTTTTACCCAAAGCTATTGGTAATCATGCATCAACCTGCTACCTTTTACTTCATATGAAAGGCAGGATCCTAAGGACCCTGACTTTGCCTGCTTCAAATCTGAACCCGGTAAAGATATCCGTAAGCGACCTGCCGGCCGGGATTGCGGAGATAGTTGTTTTTGATCCGTCAATGAATCTTGTTTCTAAAAGACTTGTTTACCTTCATGAAAACAGGACCTTGGGGATCAATATTGAAGCAGGAGATAAGGATAAGGTTGCTGACGGTGAGTCCACGATTACAATAAGGAGCTTTAATGAGAATGGGAACCCTGTTAAAGCAGATCTCGGATTATCGGTTGTAGAGAAAGATTTTGGAGTACAATTTTCTGATAATTATTCAGTTACTTCCTGGAATAAGCTTAGGAATGATCTTATCGGGTATCTTCCTGTGCCCGACCATTTTCTTGACTCATCCTCACATGAGATCCTCGACAATCTGATCCTGGCCAATACCTATAGCCGTTTCACATGGCACAATATTAAAGATGTGAGATCGACCGATATGCCATTTAAAAATATCAAAGCAGGCAGTGAACCAGATTCCAGGTACAGGAATGATCTGTGTCTTGTTGCTTCAGGAGAACTGGTCTATAGTATGAAATCCCCCGGACTGCCTTTCACCATTCAAGACAGGAATAAAAGAAGAGAGAGAAATGTGGACGACCCAAAGGATAAAAGAGAATATGACAGCAATATAGATGTTATGAGCCTTATTGCAAGAATTGAACCTTATCGTCTTGTTAACGGCAAAATAGTCTTTTCAAAGTCAGGACCAAACAGTAACAGCAAGCAGGATGGTGCACTAATTGTTATAAACGGGACCCCGGCAGGTGATAACCCATCTGTCCTGAAAAGTATACCGCCGAATGATATCGATCATATAAATGTTTCCACAAACTTCATTGATATTCAGAAATATACAGGATTCAATACTATGGGTGTAATAGAAATATATACCAAATCCGGTCAAAGAAATAATGATGTGACAACAGCGAAAGGTAGCAAATCCGTCAAAAACAGTATTACAGAGCCTGGTGTAGAAGGTCGCTATGTCAGTTCAAAAGGGACAATCCTCTGGGTAGAGGATATCCATACCGACAGTACAGGTAAGGCTAAGATCAACCTGGATGGTGTCAAATCCCCCGGCAATGTAATTATTACTGTTGAAGGATGTACAGAAGGTGGATTGACGGGTACAACCAGTATTGAATATGATATGCAGTAATGAAGTAGGTTAGTTTGTTATAATATCAATTTCAGCAGGAGAAATTCCTTCTGCTTCTGCAACCAGTTTTATTTTACCCGCCCGGGCAAAAGGTCTTATAATGGCCAGGCACCTGCCATTATAGGTTTTACAGGCAGGATTCCGGAAACTTTGCATGTCATCAGGTGCTCCATTGCCCGATGCCAGTAGTTCCCCGTCACCCCTTACGGAAATAGTGACTTTTACAGCACCGTTTGGTACCAGGTTGCCATCCTTGTCCCTGACTTCAATTGTAACATAGGCAAGGTCATTACGGCTGGCATTTATCTCCTTCCTGTCGGGGATCAATGCCAGGGTGACCGGCTGACCGGCTGTTTTGAATGTTTTACTTGCAAGCTCTTTGCCATCAGTGATGCCCACAGCTTTTAATTCTCCGGGAGAATAGGGGACATCAAATCCGGCAGTCAGTCTTGTCTTTGATGAGACGGTTTTTTGGCCAATTACCTTACCATTCAATTCAAGTCTGACCTCCCGGCAACGCGAATATACCGACACATGGAGCAATTTTCCTTCTTCCCCGGGCCAGGTCCAGCTCTGGAATTCATCAGGCCAGCCCCAGTAGGATATCCCTTCTTTTTTACCTTCAGGGGCCGGAGCATGGACAGCCATCTCAAGCTGACTCCTTCTCCAGACAACATCCCTGAAATATGATTGGGCCTTCTTCTGGCCGGTGATATCAATATCTCCACACCATGCATCATACCAGGGCCAGGGCATGTTGAACCCCGAATTTTTTTTATCATAATAAACATGTCCTATACCTGATTCTCCAAGATAGTCCATCCCTGTCCATACAAAATCACCTATAACCCATGGATTTTTTTCCACCTGCTCCCAGTTGTCATAAGCTTCCATCGGAACGGATTCGGTTCCCATCATTATCCTTTCAGGAAATTTTTTGTGATCACTTTCATATTCCCTCCACTGGTAATTGTAACCGCCTAAATAAAGATAAGCAAAAGCAGGTTCGGTGGAATTCCATTTCAGACCAGGATGGTCCCAGAACCCACATATTGCTGCAGTTACAGGGCGAGTATCATCGAGATCTTTCACTACCTTTATCATTTGACGGGCAATACGTTGCCCTGATGTATCTGCCCGTTCATAAATTTCATTTCCAATGCTCCATGCAAATATGCCCGGATGATTGCGATCGCGGAGTATCATCGACTCAATGTCAGACTTCCAGTTGTCTTTAAAATAGTTACTGTAATCATCGGGATTTTTCGGGTGTTCCCACATATCAAACGCTTCATCTATCACAAGCATCCCAAGGCTGTCGCAGGCATCAAGGAACTGTTTTGAAGGCGGGTTATGACTTGTTCTTATCGCATTAAAACCATTTGCTTTCATTAATTCAACCCTTCTTACTTCTGCCCTGTCGAAGGCTGCAGAACCGAGCAGCCCGTTATCGTGGTGCAAACATCCTCCCCTGAGTTCGACAGGCTTGCCATTCAGTAAAAAACCTTTCTCAGCACTGAATTCCATTGTCCTTATTCCAAACGGAACCGTATAACTGTCAGTAATTTTCCCATTTATGAGTATTTGTACTGTAGCTTTGTATAAATGAGGATTATCAGGTGACCACAGGATTGGATCAGGTAAATTTAATGTTGCATCTGCATGAACAGATGCCCCGGCATCTGTTGTTAAATTTGTTTCTTTTTCTGCTATTGTACTGCCCCCTGAATCACTTATCAGGGTGACAAGTGTGATGTCATTGAGGACAGGGGATGAGTTGTTAATAATCACTGATGCTTTTATCTGTGCAGTATCCCCTGGCTTCATCACCGATCTTACAAACAGGCTGTTGTCTTTAACACTAACCGGATTTGTCAGTGTGAGACTGACATGGCGATAGATCCCGGATCCGGTGTACCATCGACTGTTCTTGCCTGGATTTCTCACACGAACAGCAATTATGTTGTCTGCACCGGGAATAAGCATCCCGGTAATATCATATGAGAAGGGAGTGTACCCATAATAATGGTCTCCTGCCTTTTTCCCGTTTACCCAGACTGATGAAATCATATAGACACCATCAAAATTTAATGATATCTTTTTGTTTTTAAATGTGTTATCCACCCTGAGATGCTTCCTGTACCAACCGGTACCTCCCTTTACATGACCTGTTGCTTCCCCACCTTCTGAAGCTCTGGAGAAGGGTCCGGTGTGAGCTGATGTATCATTGCCGGCAATATTCTCAATGCTCCAGTCGTGCGGAAGATCCACTTCCATCCATCCGTTATCGTTAAAACCCGGATTCTCAGCTCCGGCTGTGTCAGACAGCAGGAAAAGCCATCCGTTATCAATTTTTATTTCATGCCGTGAGGACTGATTGTTAATATCACTGCAATGGGGCAGTACAAGGAATAGCAGTGATGAAAGGAAGATAAGGGCAACAGGTAGAAATTTTTTCATTGTCGCATTTGTTTTATGAATAATGACTTAAATATTGTATTGAGCAACCGGGTTGAGTATAATATTAAATACACGCTGTCAGATAAAGTTATTAATTTTTTGATACATAGGTTTGTGCTATGTGCCTTTTTAATAATTTTTGCCTTAATGCAATTTAGTTACATCCAATAATAAATTATTACTTAATCCATATGAAAACATTCAGGTTGCTTTTTACAGGCCTTCTGGCTCTTTTGGTTTTAACTTGTCGGCGCAGATTGTAATAATTGATCCTGTATCTCAGGGCAATGGGAGGTGGCTATTATGATGATTTTGTCAGGAATTTTTATCCTGAAATTAAAAAACAGGCGCTTATTATTGATGTAAGGCATGGTTTTACTGGGCTCCCGGGGTTGGCAAACCAACTCCAAATATGCAATCGGCATTCACAGGACACCTGGTGCTGCTTATGGATGAAAACACTGCCTCAGGCAGGGATTAACTACCTGCTGAAACTGGTTAAGGAAAACTTGTAACAACCCCGGAGATACCAAAGTATCCTGACAAATCATTTGACTATAAATAATATTCTTTTTAAAGATTAATTTTCTTTTTATTGTGTTTCCCTGCGACACGGGTTACTGCGCCGGGGCAATTCCTGTTGCTGAAATTACTGTTTGAGCAATCAAACCTATTTATGCCCTGATTGTTGTACAAGTAGTTTCTGGTTAAAAAAACATATAACAGATTAAAGGTCGAATACATTAAATCAGACAAA
>DATFLA010000664.1:0-3471 GCA_035268305.1 Bacteroidales bacterium
GAACTCTTGTAAGATCATATGCTGAAGCTAAAATGGAGAGCATTGATTCGGAAGGCTGGCAGAAGTCTTTTAACGAATATAGCGGACTTGATCTTTCAATTAAGTATCATCCTGATGATCACAGGATTGAGAATCTTGAAGAGCAGGATGTCGATGAAGTGCTCATAAGTATGGGCAAAACAACAAAAAAAGACCAGCTCGATTGCGGAGCCTGCGGATATGAGACATGTGTTGAACATGCTATTGCTATTAAGAAAGGTCTGGCTGAAGTGGAGATGTGCCTTCCCTATACTATTGAGAAGCTTCATCGGTCGGTCAACGACCTTGCATTGTCGAATGAGAAGCTATCATCAATGAAGCTTGCGCTGAAACAGTCAGAAAAGCTTGCCCATATGGGGCAGCTCTCGGCAGGAATAGCACATGAGCTTAATAATCCGCTGGGAGTTGTTATTATGTATAGTAATATACTTTTGGAAGAAGCATCGGAAGAGGATCCTGTAAGAGACGATCTTAAGCTGATCGTTGAACAGGCCGGCCGCTGCAAAAAGATAGTGGGAGGTCTGCTGAATTTTGCACGGAAAAACCAGGTCAATCATCAGCCTGTTAATATTAAGACACTTGTCAGTCAGAGCCTGGCAAGCCTCATCATACCTAAGAGAATCAGTATCACTATCAATGACCTGACTACTAGTCCGGATGTGATGCTTGATCCCGAACAGATGATGCAGGTTATTACCAACCTTGTTAAGAATGCCATTGATGCAATGCCTGGGGGTGGACTGATCAGCATTAAACTGGAAGATACCCTGAGCGATATTATTATAACACTCAGTGATACAGGAACAGGAATCAGGGAAGAGGACAGGACAAAAATATTCGAACCATTTTTTACGACTAAGAGCATAGGACAGGGCACTGGTCTCGGACTTGCAACAACATATGGAATTGTTAAAATGCATAAAGGACAGATTACAGTGGAATCGAATAATAATCAGGCTAAAGGACCGACAGGTACCAGCTTCAGGATAGTGCTGCCAAGGCGTAAAGTGTAAGAGTTTAGAGGTGCAGGGTATATGGTATAAGCTTATCGGGAAAAACCACCCTGGTGGTATTAAATGTTTTTTCTTCCGAATAATGCCCTGTAGCCAGGCTCCTGGGCCTTCAGATATGAAATAAATTGAATATTAAAAGTTAAACAAAGAAAGATTCGGATTGTTAATCAGATAACAATAAATTATATTTATCATATTAACTGTTTGATCTTTTGTTTTTTTAGAAATTTGTGAAAAGATGAACAAGAGCGACATTACAATACTCGTTGCGGATGATGATCCGGATTATTTATACCAGACAGTTTTTAACCTTGAAAAGGCAGGATACAGGACAATTGGAGTTGAGAGTCAGTTGGAAGCCGAATCTGTTATCGAAAGGACTAAGCCGGGTTTGGCAATTTTTGACCTCATGATGGAAAATGATGACAGTGGATTTATTCTTTGTTACAAGCTCAAGAAGAAGTACCCTGATGTTCCGGTTATACTCGCAACTGCTGTTTCGCGTGAGACAGGTATGTCATTCAGTGTTGATTCTGAAAATGAGAAATCATGGATAAGGGCAGATGTATATCTCGAAAAGGGTATCAGACCCGAACAGCTGGATCAGGAAATTATGGGACTTTTAAAATTATAGAATGGCTGTACTGAAAGTTCTTGTAATAGATGATGAACCTGGTATACGTTCCGGGGTCACAAGGATAATGAACAGTTTCCATGTTACATATCCTTTTATGGATGAGGATTATACTTTCGAGGTTTCCGAAGCGGCTACGGGAGAGGATGGCATTGCGATGCTTGAAAAGGATATGCCCGATATCCTGTTGCTTGATAATAAACTTCCCGGAATACAGGGTGTTGATGTGCTTGAATATATTCATAAACGGAACTATGAAATCGTAGTGGCAATGATAACTTCATATGCGTCACTTGATGTGGCAGTAAGGGCAACACGTGACGGAGCCATCGATTTTATTCCCAAACCCTTCACGCCCCAGGAACTGAAATCGAGTATTGAGAATATTACCAAACAGCTTTATCTCAAGAGAATAACTCATAGAATGAAGCAGGAAGGCAAGAAAATAAGGTACCAGTTCCTGTCTGTTCTGTCACACGAGCTTAAAGCACCTCTTAATGCTCTTGAGGGTTATCTCAGGATGATGCAGGGTAAGCATGCGGGGGAACTTATCGATGATTATGCTGAACCAATTGAAAGATCCCTGCAAAGGATACAGGGGATGAGGAACCTGATAATGGACCTGCTTGATTTTACAAAAATACGACTGGAGAGAAAAGAGGAAAAGATACAGGAGGTGAAGCTTTCCGATATTGCTGCTGCAGCCGTAACCACAGCCCAGCCTTTTGCAATTCAGATGGATGTGTCAGTTACGATGGAGGTGGTGTCTGAAGGATTCATAATGGCCGATCCTGATGATATTGAGATTGTTTTTAATAATCTTATTTCCAATGCTGTAAAATATAATAAACATGGTGGAAGCGTCAGCATAAAAATTGACAGTACACCCGGGGAAGTGATACTTATAATTTCTGATACAGGAATTGGAATTTCTAAAGAGGATATCGAAAACCTGTTTACAGAATTTGTGAGGATAAGGAATGAAAAGACGAGGAATATTTCCGGCAGTGGACTTGGATTATCCATCGTCAGGAAGGTAATCGAACTTTATCACGGAACAATAGATATAGATAGTACTCCTGAGATAGGGTCCACCTTCACAATAAGAATTCCTTCCAGGCAGACAAACATGTTAGACACGTAGAAAATAAATAGTACTGATAATCAGGGCAACCTGCTTCATTAAACCAAAACCGAATTTTTTATGATGAAATTACCAGGAAAAACAGTAGAGCGATTAAGTGAATACAGGAGGACACTTCTGGAATGCCTTAATGAAAACCGCAATTTTATCTTCTCCCACGATCTTGCTGCCAGGCTTCATATAACTGCTGTTCAGGTAAGGCGCGATCTTATGCTTATTGGTTATTCAAGTGTTCTCAGGAAAGGGTATGACGTAAGGGAACTTATTGATACTATAGGTGAAATTATTGATTCTGAAGAGAGTATGAATGTAGCTGTAATCGGGATGGGTAATTTGGGAAGAGCAGTTGCGGGTTATTTCAAGGGGAAGAGATCAAAGCTGAATCTGCTGGCTTCATTCGACAATGATCCCCAGAAAGTGAACAAGGTGATATCGGGTGTAAAATGTTATTCTTATTCCGAAGTGGAAAAAAAGATCGGGGAACTGGATATAAGTATAGCCATCCTTACCGTACCTCCTGATGTGGCCAGGGAAATAACAGAAGAGCTTGTAAGGTACGGTATTAAAGGTATTCTCAATTTCACAACAATACCGCTTAATGTACCGGCAGGTGTGCACCTGGAGGAATATGATATGATAAC
>DATFLA010000665.1:0-2206 GCA_035268305.1 Bacteroidales bacterium
CTGGCAGCTGGGGTTATCAGTGGCAGGGACATTACATCGGAAGCATCCATCACCAAGCTTATGCACCTGTTAGGAAGATACAGTTCGAAAGAAGACGTGGCAGCGGGACTAAACAGATCCCTTGCTGGAGAAATAACATGAGAAGATAAGAGGATGCTTATTGAAAATAATTTTGTAATTTGCGCCGCGGTTTAGAAATCCGCACATACAACAGAGTCCTCCTTCGCTACCACCTTTGCCCAACCTGCGATGTGCTATAGTGGTCAAAGATAGCTATGAAGGACAGAGCGCACCTTCGCCAAGGCTATGGTGCACAGAGGGAGAGATGCAGGAGTGGTTTAACTGGCCCGCCTGGAAAGCGCGTGTACCTCAAAAGGGTACCGGGGGTTCGAATCCCCCTCTCTCCGCTAATCAGAGTTACAAATTTGTGCAATCCCCTGAAAAGTCTACACTTTCAGGGGATTTCTGTTTTTCTCCACTGTCATTTATATGCAATGTTTGTCATATAATACGCGGTTAATTCGGTGGAGTAAAAATGACCTCCAAAAGTCCACCTATGTCATTGTTTGCATTGATTTTCATGTATTTACATATTTTTTGTGAATACTTATAGGTGTAACTTTATAAAAATTTGATCATGAAAAATTTAACCTTTTCAATCTGTTTCTTTATTAAGAAGAGTAAGCTTCTTAAAAACGACAAAGCGCCATTATTCATGAGAATAACCATCAATGGTTGCCGATGGGAGACTTCTCTGAAAGTTGGTGTTGAACCTCAGCGTTGGGATGCAAAAAAAGAAAGGTCGCGTGGAAGTGACAAGAATTCAATTCTGGTGAACGAGACCATTGATGTTTCAAGGTTTAAAGTACAGAAAATACGATTAAACCTGGAAAAAGATGATAAACAAATCAACATTCACAGCGTAAAAAATCTATTTACCGAAAAGCACAAAGTGGACAGAACTATTGTGAAGCTTTTTGAGCAACACAATAATAATTGTATTCCCAAAATAGGTACACAGATCACTCAGGCTACATATCAAAAATATATAACCTGTCTTAAGCACTTTAAGGAGTTCCTACTTAAGGAGTATAATGCAAGGGATATACCTGTTAGTGATATTGACAAAGAACTCTTCAGTCGTTTTGAATTATTCCTCCGGAAAGACAAGTCCTGCACAAACAATACTGCCGTGAAGTATATCAGAAATTTTAACAAGATAGTACTACTTGCAGTTGATAAAGGATGGTTAATGCGGAGTCCTTACAAGGATGTCGGATTTAAAATTGAAGAAATCGAAAAGCCTTTCCTCTCCCAGGAAGAACTTAATAATATTAAAGAAAAAGTAATTGAATTACCGAGACTGGATATTATCAGAGACATTTTTGTTTTTTGCTGCTACACAGGACTGGCTTTTTCAGACGTTAAGGAGTTATCTCAGGACAACATTGTAATTGGAATAGATCACCGTAAATGGATTAGTAAACACAGAAAAAAAACGAGCGTGATCTCACGAATTCCTCTTCTTGATGAGCCACAGCGTTTAATCGAAAAATATAAAGACAACCCTCTGTGCATTGTCAAAAACACCTTACTCCTCGTTCCCAGCAATCAAAAAATGAACGCATATCTCAAAGAGCTGGCTACAATATGTGAAATAAAAAAAGTCCTCACAACACATGTGGCAAGGAGAACTTTTGCCACTACAATTATGCTTCGTAACGGAGTCAATATGGAAGCTGTAAGCAAAATGCTCGGTCATCGTAGTCTTGAAATGACACGAAAATACGCACGGGTAGATGATTTTTTTATTGCCATGGAAACAGATAAAATAAGTGACAAATTTAAAAAAATCGGATCATGAATATTCTCATATTAAACAGCTCTGAGAAGTGTTTTGCCACCCAAAGTATTATTAAGGCAGGACAAAGGCATGATCATAAAATGGTTGTCCTTGATCCGGCATATTTTTCTCCACTTATTTCCAGTGTGGAAAACGGGTATGACAGGATGTACGACTTACTCCCCAAAACTGCAGCCAGAATTACTATTAAGGAGATAGATGCCATTATACCCCGGATAGGAAATAACCTGATCTACAATTCATATATTGTGGAGCACTTATCCGAGAACCTTGGTATATATTCAATTCAAACAGCTCCAGGATTGCGTACTGCAGCAAACAAGTTTCATACACTTCAGCTTT
>DATFLA010000666.1:0-5105 GCA_035268305.1 Bacteroidales bacterium
ACAGTTCAACGGAATCGCCGAACCTGACCACTCGTACCCTGTCGCCGTATTTCTCACCGAAAAGGGCCATGGCACCCATCTCTCTGGCTTTTTCCATCGGGATATTATTTTTTATATCCCCGGGAATATCCATCCTTATCATACTGTTTACAATTGACTCCACTTTCATCAGTTCTTCATGGCTCATCTTACTGAAATGGCTGAAATCGAAACGTAGCCTGTCGGCAGTGACAAGTGATCCTTTCTGCTCCACATGTCCGCCAAGGACAGAACGTAGTGCGTAATGCAGTAAGTGGGTAGCAGTGTGGTTATTAGCTGTCATCAGCCTTTTCTCAAGGTCGACTGATGCATGAAAAATATCTTCGGGGTGTTCCGGTTTCCTGTTCGTGATATGTATAATAAGATTGTTTTCTTTTATTGTATCGTTTACATTAATAGTTTCCCTTTCAGTACTTATTTTACCTGTATCGCCGGCCTGCCCTCCCGATTCTGGATAGAAAGGAGTATGGTTGAAAACAAGCTGGTAAATTGTTTTCCCCTTTACCTTAACATGCCTGTATTTTGTGATTGTGACCTCATCTTCGGTAATATCATAACCTGTAAACCCTGTTTCCTCATTTTCATTCAGCACTACCCAGTCGTCTGTTTCTACGGAAGCATCCTCACGCGACCTGTTTTTCTGGTTATTCATCTCCTGTTCAAAGCCCGCCATGTCGAGCTTCATGTCATTTTCCCTGAGAATAAGCTGGGTTAAGTCAGGAGGGAAACCGAATGTGTCGTACATTTCAAAGGCAATTTTGCCGGGAAGGATATTGTTTTTCTCTTTTTTCAGGTCATCAATTACCTTTTCTATCATCTTAAGCCCCTTTCCCAATGTTTTCAGGAAGGCATTCTCTTCTTCATAAATAATCTTTGCAATATGATCTTCTCCTGAAACCAGTTCAGGGTAATGATTTCCCATTGTTGCAGCAAGTACGGGTACAAGCTTATAAATGAAAGGTTCTTCCATGCCAAGGTTATTATACCCGTACCTGACGGCTCTGCGGAGTATTCTCCTTATAACATACCCGGCCTTGTTATTGGAAGGAATTTGTCCGTCGGCAATCGAAAAAGCGACAGCCCTCAGGTGATCGGCAATAACCCTGAGAGCGATATCCCATTTTGAATTAATGCCATATGCCTTTCCCGTGAGTGAAGAAATCTCCTTTATCACCGACTGGAAAATGTCAGTTTCGTAGTTTGATTTTTGGCCCTGGACAACCATACATAGCCTTTCGAAACCCATACCGGTATCGACATGGCGTGAAGGCAGCGGTTCGAGTGTTCCGTCTGATTTACGGTTATACTGTATAAAAACGAGGTTCCATATCTCGATAACCTGCGGGTGCCCTTTGTTTATGAGATCCTTTCCGGGAATCTTCTTCCTTTCATCGTCATCCCTTATGTCAATATGGATCTCTGAACAGGGTCCGCAAGGTCCAGTCTCACCCATCTCCCAGAAATTGTCCTTTTTTGAGCCTTCTATAATCTTTTCTCCCGGACTTGAAAAACAGTTTTTCCAATAGCCGTAAGCCTCATCATCACGCGGCACATCCTCTTCAGGTGAACCTTCGAATATTGTAGCGTACAGCCTGTCTTCCGGTATCCCCAGTTTGCCGACAAGGAATTCCCAGCCCCATTCTATGGCTTCCTTCTTAAAATAATCGCCGAAAGACCAGTTACCCAGCATTTCGAACATAGTATGGTGGTATGTATCATGACCAACCTCTTCAAGGTCGTTATGTTTTCCCGATACCCTCAGACATTTTTGGGAATTTGCAACCCTCTTGCTGACAGGTTGCTGGTTGCCGAGGAAGATATCCTTGAACTGGTTCATGCCGGCATTTGTGAACATAAGGGTAGGATCGTTTTTTACGACCATAGGAGCTGAAGGAATAATGTTATGTTCTTTCGATTTAAAAAAATCAAGGAAAAATTGCCTCAGATCCTGCGCCTTCATATTAATTATCATGGTGTTATGTTAATATACTTCAATTTTGGTTTGTAAAATTAATTTATTTGTTTAGATTTGTCAGTTGCAAAAACAAAAATTAACAAACAGGTGTCTGTTGTCACGAGGGCGTAAATATATACTTGATCCAACCAGCCTGCAATATAAGCAGGTTAAATTGCACTGGAAAAAAAAATTGTTGAGATCGTCTGTCTGGTTTGCCGGGACAGTCGTGGTAGCCATTTTATACGGATTTATTTTTAAGAGCATCTTTGGTTCACCAAAGGAGAGGATGCTTGAACAACAGGTTGAAAACATCAAACTTGAATATTCACTGTTAGGCAAACAGGTCGAAAATTCTGTGAAGGCACTTGACGACTTCCGGGTATCTGACGATAAACTGTACCGCCCTATCCTTGATATGGACACTCTGCCCGATTCTTACAGGCAGGCAGGTTTCGGAGGTGTTGATCGTTTCAGTGAGCTTGCAGGTTATAAGAATTCCGATCTTTTAATTTCTTTCCGGACAAGGATAGAAGAGATAAAGAGCCAGGCCAAGATACAGAATGAATCGTTTAAGCTCCTGGAAGACAAAACAGCTGAATGGAAAAGAGAGATGGATCATATGCCGCTTATAAGTCCCGTTGATGTAAAATTCAGGCTTGGTGACGGATTCAAGTTTCGTGAAGTACACCCTGTTCTTGGCACCCCGAGGATGCATTACGGACAGGATTTTGAGGTACCATACGGAACAAATGTTTATGCTACCGGAGACGGTAAAGTTATTGAAGCCGGGTGGAATTCAGGAGGCTTCGGTAACTGTGTAAGGATTGATCATGGTTATGGGCTGCAGACTATATACGGACATCTGAGCGCTATAAAAGTAACCACCGGAATGAATGTGAAAAGAGGCGACCTTGTCGGTTTAAGCGGCAGTTCAGGATTATCTTCCGGACCACACCTGCATTACCAGATTGAAAAATTCGGACAACATGTAAATCCGATCAACTTTTTTAACAACGATATCTCGCAGGAAGAGTACAATGAAATGATTCAGGCAATGGAATCAAAATCCAAATTCAGGTAGACGCCGGATCCCTAAGTGTCTTTCTTCTTATTCATCCTTGATTTTTGGTTATTATTAATATTTGAGATTTATATATCTTTGTCGTGTTATGCCAAACACAAAATATAAATTCAATCCGGATTCCCTTAGTTTCGACAGGGTTAAGTTAGGGTTCAAGGCACTGTTTCTCCGATCGCTGGCATATCTTACAGGATCAGTTCTGATAGCCCTTGTGTACTGGGTCGTTTTTGCTGCATTCTTTGATTCTCCAAAGGAAAAAGCACTTAAAAGAGAGATTGAACAGTTGAATATTCAGTATGATCTAATGCACAGGGAGATGGCTAATGTTGAGAATGTGCTTGACGGGCTTCAGAAGACGGATGATAATCTTTACCGGACCATTTTTGAGGCTGAACCGATACCTTCCTCGTTAAGGGATGGCGGAATAGGTGGAGTGAACAGGTATGAATCGCTCGAAGGTTACAGGAACTCGAAGCTTGTAATTGAAACGGCTACCCGGCTCGATAAAATCAGAAAGAGACTTTATATCCAGTCAAAATCATTCGATGAGCTTATTCACATGGCCCGTAACAAGGAGGATATGCTTAAATCGGTTCCTGCAATTCTGCCTATCGCAAATAAGGATCTTACACGCACTGCTTCAGGATTCGGATGGAGGATACATCCTATTTACAAGATAAGTAAGTTTCATTACGGTATGGATTTTACGGCCCCCGCAGGAACAGATGTATATGCTACAGGAAACGGAACCGTTAAACAGGTGATTACATCACAGAGAGGATACGGGAAGCATATACTTATAGATCATGGTTACGGATACACAAGCATGTATGCTCATCTTAGCGGTTTCAATGTTAGGGTGGGGCAGAAGGTACAGAGAGGCGATGTAATAGGATACGTAGGTAATACGGGAACATCAGTGGCAAACCATCTTCATTACGAGATAAAGCTTAATGGAGTGAATGTTGATCCGGTAAATTATTATTTCGAAGACCTTACAGCTTCTGAATATGACAGGATGATTGAAATTGCTTCAAAAACAGGCCAGTCTTTTGATTAATGCAGAAATGCAAATCTATAATATGAGCAGATCGTTCAGTTTTTTTATTTCTTTAGTCCTTCTGGTGAATACCTGTTCATCTGTGGCCACTGCCCAGGTTGCCGATACGCTGCCCGGAGCGAAAGCCGATACATTAATTTGCGTGAAGACAGATTCCCTGGTAAAGAAAAAGCCCGATAACCCGGAAATTCAGAAGACTGTTATAATTACAGGTGTCGGTGATATTATGCTTGGCACTGATTACCCCTCGCCCAGCTTTCTCCCTCCGCACAATGATCCGTACAGGCTCCTCAGTGATGTTGCCGATTCTCTTAAAGATTCGGATATTACAGTCGGAAACCTGGAAGGTTCTTTTTTAAACCAGGGGAATCCCGCAAAAAAATGCAGGGATACAACACTGTGCTACCTTTTCAGGATGCCTGAGAATTATGTATCGGCAATAGCCGATGCAGGATTCGATATTCTGAGCCTGGCTAATAATCATTTTGGTGATTTCGGCCTGCCTTCCAGAAAAAAAACTATGCATCTACTCGATTCGGTCGGAATAAATTATGGCGGACTGATGGAACACCCGTTTGCAATATTCCGCAGGGATTCGTTATTATATGGTTTCTGTGCCTTTGCTCCGAATGCAGGGGCGGAAAATATAAACGACATACGCAAGGCGGAAGAGATAGTAAAAAAGCTTGCAGACACATGCGACATTGTTATAGTTTCCTTTCATGGAGGAGCCGAAGGAGCAGATTTTCAGCATGTACCCAGGGAACATGAGATTTTTCACGGGGAAGACAGGGGGGATGTTTATGAATTTGCTCATAAGATGATCGATAACGGCGCTGATGTCGTATTTGGCAGCGGGCCACATATAACAAGGGCAATAGAGGTTTACAGGAACAGGTTTATTGGATACAGCCTGGGTAATTTTTGTACTTACGGCCGTTTTAACCTGGCCGGACCCAATGGTATTG
>DATFLA010000667.1:0-2544 GCA_035268305.1 Bacteroidales bacterium
CAGCTTTTGCAACATCCCCTTTAGCAAGGTTACTGATTCCAAGGTTATTTTTAACTACATCATTATTCATGATAGCTTTTGCTTTTTCGAAAGCAGCTATAGCATCATCAACTTTTCCGAGTTTCATATATGATACGCCAATGTCATTTGCTGCACGTACACATTTCGGGAAATTTTCAGAGGTGGTCTGATAGAATTTCAGCTGTTCGTTAGGATCGTTTGTAAGAACACCTGCATGAAGCATTTCTTCAAGACTCAGAGCCTTAGGATCTGATCTCATCTGTGCGAGTATCTCATCATCAGTTCTTCCTATAGCATTAGCGTTTACTGTCATAGCTGATCTCCTGAGCTTCGGAAGAATGTCGGTTTTCAGAATTTCAAATGCAGCAGACATGTTTTTAATCTCTTTGTCGCGTACATCAGGATCTGAATACATCGACAGAACCCTGAGGATAAGATCCTTATCCTGAATGTTTGATTTTTCAACGAGTGTTTTAAAACCCTCCCAGTCTTCAGGAGTGGTGTTCTCATCGAAGAAACCTTCCTTATCAGCAGCATCAATCTTACTAAATTCCTTCTTGATGAATTTATCAGCTGTCTTACCCCTTCTTTCTGAAAGCGGGGTATTGATCTTCATCGTACCATCAGGTGAAGCATATGATTTTACATCTGTAGTGGTAAATACAAGTTTCGGATCGGTATTAACAGTATTGATATATTCACGAAGGAGAGCTATATCCTCATCCTTGAGTTCCGAATTACGAAGATCTGCCCTGTTAATTATATAATGTATCTCAGCTGTCTTTGCTTCAGGAACTATTTGCTTATAGTTATCTTTCATAAGAATTGGAGTACCTGTTTCATCAACGAGTGTCGATGTGGCAATAACACCGTCGGCAAGCTTGACAGGTTCAAAATCGACGCTCTTTGATCCTCTTGTCGCTTTAATTCTCAGCATCAGCTCCGATACTTTCATAGCATCCTTATAAGGAACGGTTCCTGTATATGTAAAATTACCGCCATCGTAACTGATCACTTTATTGTTAGCCTGAACACTTTCGCCCTGAACAACCTGAACTTTATCAAAAGCTGTTTCTCCACCTGCATATGTAAGTACAGGGGTAGCTGTAAGTGTGGTCTTCTTGTCAAAATATTTTGAGGGAAATGTGCCTTTAATTGTAACTGTAACTTCCCCTGCATCAGTACGAAGCACTTTAGGGGTCACTTCATATTTGACAAGATCTGAATTCTTCTTCATTTTATTCAAGCCACTGCAACTTGTCATCACAAGTGCGGCAAGGATAAGGATAAAATAGCTTCTGAATTTTTTCATAGTAAAAAGTGTTATTTGTTTATGATACCTTATTTGTTGTTCATTATGAATACAATAGTGATTTTAAACACAACTACAAATTTAAAATAAATAAGTTATAATAGAACAAATTAAACAAAATAATTATAAGATAACCTTATTTAACCCAACAGGATAGTCGTCAAAAAATATAGTATCAATCAATTTATTATAATGATTCTCATTATGTACGAAATCTATCTCACTAACATCAATAACAAGGTATTTGTTCTCAGGATTCTGCTTAAAAAATGAAAAATAACTGTCCTGTATCTTTTGTAAATACTCCTTTGAGATTGATTTTTCATATTTTCTCCCTCTTTTGTCAATATTCCTGAGTAGCCTTTCAGGGCTCATATGCAGGTAGACATAAATATCAGGCCTGGGCAATGAACTGTAGATAATATAAAATATCTGGCGGTAAAGAGTGTATTCATCACCTTCAAGAGTTGAAGCTGCAAATACAAGCGATTTCATGAAATAATAGTCAGCTACCGTAAACGCTTTAAACAGGTCCTGGGGCTCCAGTTCTTCCTTAAGCTGCCTGTAACGGCTGGCAAGAAATGATAATTCAAGAGGAAATGAATATTTATCCGGGTCCTTGTAAAACCTTGGAAGGAAAGGATTGTCAGCAAAATGCTCAAGAATAAGTCGTGCATTAAATTGATTGGCGATTCTACCTGCAAGCGTTGTCTTACCGGCTCCGATATTTCCTTCAATCACTACGTAATTATACCTGATTTTCATCCCTGGTCCTGTTTCCCTTATTATTGTGGGATCAAATTTAAATATTGAA
Source organism: Bacteroidales bacterium (assembly GCA_035268305.1). Taxonomy (GTDB): domain Bacteria; phylum Bacteroidota; class Bacteroidia; order Bacteroidales; family VadinHA17; genus LD21. The sequence goes on from DATFLA010000667.1 coordinate 2,148, forward strand.
GATGAATTAGCAAAAGGACAGGGTCCGACAAAATGCGAAATTTATCAACTAACAGTTTTTTTGAAGAACTGAAGGGTATGCAGTAAAAAAAATACGCAAAGAACTTACGAGACAAAAAACAGATACACTGTCCCGCTGATCTTTGCGTATAAACGGCATTAAACGCTATTTTACGTCACAGGCCGTTAGAGTTCAGGACTTTTTAATCCTTATTTATTATCCGGCCTGTGGCCATGATCTCTTTTATCGTGCTCCTGGCGGGGAGGTCTTGGTAAAAGTTCTTTTCTCGACAATTTTATCTTTCCTGTCTTGGGATCGATATCTATTATCTTAACCTCAACCTCCTGTCCTTCTTTAAGGACATCTTCAACTTTCATAACTTTCTTCCAGTCTATCT
>DATFLA010000668.1:0-4232 GCA_035268305.1 Bacteroidales bacterium
TGACAAACGCCTATATTTATAATGATAACGGACTTCTTTTATCTGAAGGAATTGTAGATGAGGCAGGTAACAGAAATGGAAAATGGAAGGATCTGTATCGTGACGGTAAGTTGCAGGCTGAAGGTCAATATGCTGAAAACAGGAGAACCGGCCAGTGGAAATTTCTGAGGAAAAATGGAAAAACGGAACAGACAGGTTCTTATAATAATGGCAGACCAGATGGTATATGGACCTGGTATTATGATGACGGTAATATAAGAAGAGAAGAAGAATATTTCCAGGGAAGAAGAGACGGCTTATATACGGAATATTCCGATACCGGAAAAGTAATAGCTCAGGGACAATATGCTGATGGTGAGAAGAATGGTGTATGGAAATATAATTATGGTAATTTTTCCGAAGAAGGTAAATATATTATGGGATTGAGAGACGGGGATTGGCGTTCTTTTTATGATAACGGTAAGCCTAAATTCAAAGGTAATTATATTCAGGGTAATCCGGATGGAAGGCAGACATATTACTATGAGTCGGGAAAAATTAAAGAAGAACAGTATTACAGGAATGGAATGAAAGAAAGGACCTGGAAAAAATATAATGAAGATGGTACTATTTCACTTCTAATAACATACAGGAATGATGCGGAGATCAGTATCAATGGTGTCAGGATCAAATTACCAAAGGACACAACAACTGTCATTAAATAAATGAATTAATTTATGGATGATAGTCTCAACATCAGGAAAGAGGAAATTTCAGTTACCGATAAGGAGTTTGAAAAACAATTACGTCCGTTAACGTTCAGCGATTTCAAAGGTCAAAAACAGGTCATTGAAAACCTGAGTGTTTTTGTTACAGCTGCCAAACAAAGAGGAGAATCACTCGATCATGTTTTGCTTCACGGTCCCCCAGGCCTTGGAAAGACAACCCTGGCTGCCATTATAGCAAATGAACTGGGCGTAAGTCTCAGAGTAACATCAGGACCGGTTCTGGATAAACCGGGAGATCTTGCAGGCCTGCTTACCGGTCTGCAGGAGGGGGATGTTTTGTTCATCGATGAAATTCACAGACTAAGCCCTGTTGTTGAAGAATATCTTTATTCTGCCATGGAGGATTATCATATAGATATAATGATAGATAAAGGACCAAGTGCCAGAAGTGTACAACTTTCTCTAAATAACTTTACACTTATCGGGGCAACTACACGTTCAGGTCTGCTTACTAGTCCCTTGAGAGCACGGTTCGGCATAAAGTTCCATCTTGAATATTATGATCATGATATCCTAACTGGAATTGTAAAACGATCTTCCGGGATACTGGATATTACAATTGATGATAATGCAGCAACGGAAATTGCAAGAAGAAGTCGCGGAACTCCAAGAATAGCCAATGCCCTCCTAAGAAGAATAAGGGATTTTGCCCAGGTTAAAGGAACGGGAAAAATTGATATTGATATAACAAAATATGGCCTTAATGCTCTTAACATCGATCATAACGGTCTCGATGAAATGGACAATAAAATACTTACTGTTATTATAGATAAATTCGCGGGTGGACCTGTTGGAATAAATACAATCTCAACGGCTGTTGGGGAAGACAGCGGTACCCTGGAAGAAGTCTATGAGCCTTTCCTTATTAAAGAGGGCTATCTTAAAAGAACCCCAAGGGGCAGGGAAGCGACAGAACATGCCTATAAACACCTCGGGAAACAGTTTGGATACAATATGCCGGGGACTCTTTTTTAGTTATCAGTTGAATACATTGCTTATCTTCTCAAGACCTTTTGTATTTAAAATCCTGATTCTTCTGCCGTTTAGTTCAACAAGTTTATCTGTCTTAAATTCTGATAATAAACGTATAACAGACTCAGTGGCTGTACCAACAATGTTTGCAAGTTCTTCTCTTGTGAGAGAGATGTTGAGATAGCTGTTGTCATCGAGTCCGAAGTCATGAACAAGAAGAAGAAGAATTTCAGCAAGACGCTCCCTTACAGTTTTCTGTGCAATATCAGTAATGAATGAGTTTGCTTCTCCAAGTTCATGGCATGCCAGCTTAAGAAGATCAAGTGAAAATTCCGAATTGCTTTTTATAAGCGATATCAGAATCTCAGAAGGAATAAAGCAAACATGGCAATCCTCAATAACTTTTGCTGAAGTACATGCAGGCTCACTGCTTAATACACTCCTGTAGGCAATTATCTCACCGGCCTTTGCAAAACGTATTATCTGTTCCTTGCCATCAAAACCTGTTTTAAATACCTTGATAATTCCGCTGTTAATGCAAAAAAACCCACTTATCCTGTTACCCTCCTGGTAAAGTATATCACCGCGTTTATAGTTGCGATAGTCCTTTTCGTAATTAAGAAGAACATATTCGTCCTGTGAAAGATGCCTGAAGATCGAACCATTATCAAGGGCACATTTTTCACAGAATGGTAAGTTATTTTCCTGTTGTTTCATCGTATATCCTCGATTAAAATGGAATATTTACTAATAACATAAAATAATTAATCATTTTTAAAATGCTGTTTTGAACTGGTTTAAAAACCTGATATCATTTTCAAAATATAATCTCAGGTCGTTTACCTGGTATTTAAGCATTGCAAGTCGCTCAATGCCCATGCCAAATGCGAACCCAGTATATTTACTATTATCTATATTACAGGCTTCCAATACATTGGGATGAACCATACCACATCCCAGAATCTCGAGCCAGCCGGTATATTTACATACATTACATCCTTTTCCTCCGCATATTTTACAGCTTACATCCATTTCGGCGGAAGGCTCTGTAAATGGAAAGTATGAAGGCCTCAGCCTTATTTCAGTCTTTTTGCCAAACATCTCACGGGCAAAGAATAAAAGTGTTTGTTTGAGGTCAGCAAATGAAACATTTTCATCTATATATAAACCTTCTACCTGGTGAAATATGCAATGTGCACGGGCGGATATTGCTTCGTTTCTGAATACCCTTCCCGGCGATATGGTACGTATTGGTGGTGCTGTACTCTGCATTACCCTTACCTGGACAGATGAAGTGTGAGTACGAAGCACTATATCGCGCGGATCAGAATCTTCTTCATGGTGTTTGAAAATATAAAAAGTATCCTGCATGTCCCTGGCAGGATGTTCCGGTGCGAAATTCAGCTTGGTGAATACATGATTGTCATCTTCAATCTCAGGTCCCTCGGAGACAGTAAAACCAAGACGTCCGAATATATCAATAATCTCATTCCTGACAATGGAAATTGGATGCCTGCTACCGGAAGAAAAGGGAAAAGCCGGCCTTGTAAGATCTGTACCTTCCGCTATATTATCAGATAAAGAAAAAGAGTCTTTGGAAGAATTAAATTTTTCAATAGCCCATTGTTTAAGGAGATTTAGCTTTTTACCTGTTTCTTTTTTTTCAGAAACAGGGACATCCTTGAATTCTTCAAATAAAGAAGAAAATATACCTTTCTTACTGAGGTACTTTATACGGAATTGTTCAACTTCCGCAGGGGAGCTGAAAGTTATAGATTGTAATTCTTTTTCTAAATCCGATAATTTGTCAAGCATCTTAATACTTTATATTAATTCTTGGTAATCTTTGCTTTAATAATTTTTATATAATCGAGGGGTTTGTCGTTACTATCAGTAGCAACAGCAGCAATTCTGTCAACAACATCCATGCCGCTTATGACTTCGCCGAAAACAGTATAGGTCCCGTCGAGGCGGGGAACACCACCTGAATTTTTATAGACCTCCCTGTGTTCAGGGGATATTTTATAATCATTGTGTGAAGTAAGGTAATCAAACATTTTAACTGAAGCAAGTTCCTGTATCTCTCCGTCGGAAAGGTCTTTACCATCTAATTTTGCACTATCGGCTGTCTCTTTCATCAAACGGTTGAATTCGGCTTGTTTAATATTCGAATTTATCTTTTTTTCAGCCTGGTCAAGTTCATAATCATTTAATTTTGTTCCCTGTACTATATAAAATTGAGTCCCGGAGGATCTCATATATGGATTTACATCATTTCCTTCCCTTGCTGCTGCAAGAGCACCTCTTTTATGAAAGTCTACAGAATTAAATTCAGCAGGAATTGTATAAGTCTGTAAAGAATCAGGCAGCGTAACCGGTGATCCTGATTTTGTAAGAGGATCTCCTGCCTGTATCATAAAATCCTGTATAACCCTGTGAAAAGAAATACCATCGTAAAAACCCGATTTTACAAGTTTTATAAAATTGTCACGA
>DATFLA010000669.1:0-3756 GCA_035268305.1 Bacteroidales bacterium
CTATCGTTTTTGAAAGCGAAGTTCCTGTTTTGAGCACAGGTTGAATAACAAAATCGCCTTCATCCAGTGTAGGAACAAACTCACCTCCAATGCGGGTAAAAAGGAAAAAGGTAAGAGCCAGTGAAAAGAGAGCCATTCCCAGTATTGCACGTTTGTGTCCGCACGACCATCTTATGACAGGTTCGTAGGATTTTTTTACGAGGTTCATTATCCAGCCTGAAATATCCCTTCTTTTCTTTTTAGTTCCTGGTCGGAGGAACAATGATGCTGCTACCGGGAGCCAGGTCATTCCGAAGATCATTGCTCCCAGTATGGCAAAGGAGAAGGCAATAGCCATCGGGCGGAACATTTTGCCTTCCACACCACTTAGCGACAGAATGGGGATAAAGACTATGAGAATGATTACCTGACCGAAAATAGCGGAATTCATCATCTTTGATGAACCGTCAAAGGAGATGTTGTTAAGCATATTTTGCTTCTCAGCGGCAGGGACACCTTCGATCTCTTCCTTTTTAAGGGTTATTTGCAACGCTATGTATTCGACTATTATAACAGCTCCATCAATGATTATCCCGAAATCGAGTGCCCCGAGGCTCATCAGATTGGCATCTATGCCAAAGATATACATCATCGATATTGTGAATAGAAGGGCAAGGGGTATCATTGAGGCTATTACGACTGCGGACCTGATATTTCCCAGTAAAAGCAATACGACGAAAAAGACTATAAGTGCACCAAATATAAGGTTCTCAGCAACAGTGGCGGAGGTCTTTTCAATTAATTCGCTTCGCTCAAGTACGGGATTTATAAAGACTCCCTCGGGAAGATTATTCTGAATCTCTGACACTCTTTTCTTAACCTCATTTATTACCTCCTTGGAGTTGGCATCCTTAAGCATCATTATCTGACCCAGCACAGTCTCCCCCTTTCCATTTGCTGTTATAGCACCGAAACGGTTGGCATGACCAAAGCGGACATCAGATATGTCTTTAATCAATATGGGGACGCCTTTGTTATTTGATACAACAATATTCCCGATGTCTTCCAGTGATCTTACCTGGCCGTCACCTCTTATAAAATAACTTTGGTTTGTTTTTTCTATATATGCACCACCGGAGATACTGTTATTCGCTGATATAGCATCAAAAACATCGAGGAGAGTAAGGTTGACAGCCTTAAGCCGTGATGGATTTATTGCTATTTCATATTGTTTCAGATAACCACCCCAGCTGTTTATCTCCACCACGCCGTTAATCCCGGAAAGTCGTCTCCTGATGATCCAATCCTGTATTGTTCTGAGATCCATCGGTGTGTACATATCCTTATACTCAGGCTTTACATCGACAGTGTACTGGTAGATCTCACCAAGACAGGTTGTTATGGGACCCATTGTAGGTGTGCCGAAACCTTCTGGGATATTCTCGGAGGCTGATTTGATTTTTTCGGCAATGAGCTGGCGGGGAAGATAGGTGCCCAGGTTATCGCGGAGTACAATCGTCACAACGGACAGGCCGAATTTGGAAACAGATCGGATCTCTTTCACACCAGGCAGGTTGGCCATTTCCATTTCTACCGGTGCAGTAATGAACTGTTCGATCTCCTGTGTCGACAGGTTCCCCGAAGTTGTTATAACCTGTACCTGGTTGTTGGTTATATCGGGTACGGCACCAACAGGTATCTTAAAGACTGCAAAAAGACCAAATACAGCTACTGTTATAGTAAAAAGGATAACGATTAGCTTGTTCTTAAGACTAAAGGCTAGGATTTTATTAAGCATAGAATACAATTAGGTTAGGGTGAATGAATTCTGGTTTAATATAAATAAAAAAAACGACATTTTAAAGAGCAGGAAGGAGAAAAGATCATAGCGTGGTGCTGGCCTGAAAGACTGAGTCCCAGAGACGGGAATAAAAATTGACCTCAGTCTCTTTATTATGTTTACTTTCAATTGAAACCATTAATTGTTATATTTGTTTTAACTGAGAGGGATTAAAACAATAAGCTGGATGTCAGCTGCTAACTATATAGTTGTATAATACCTGTTTTATTGTTATACAGGTTTATCCAATGCTTTTTCATTTTAAAGGAACATTAGTTACATACCCGTGATTAACCAACTTTCCATCAAATGAAAAGGAGAAACTGTACTATCATTCTCGTTGCCCTTCTGCTTCTCATACCCTTTGTTTCCTATTCTCAGGATTTAACTACAATAACCAAACAGGATCCATTTAAGATCAGTGGTACTATTAATGCTAAACTGCAGTTTTATAACACCAATAAAATCAGTCCGTCGCTCAGTCCATTTGTATGGTACCTGCAGGGGTCACCTACAATAAGCCTTTATGGAATCGTTTTCCCTTTTTCTTTCAGGATAAGTGAGCAGCAAAGGGATTTTCGTCAGCCTTTTAACCAGTTCGGTGTAAGCCCGTCGTATAAATGGGCTAAGCTGCACCTGGGTTATCAGTCCCTTAACTGGTCGTCTTTTGCCCTTGCCGGCCACTCAATATCGGGTGCCGGCTTTGAACTTTCACCTGGCAAATTCCATGTTGGATTAATTACGGGACGGCTTCTGAAACCTGTTAAATACATTGATAATCCTGAAGTTGCAATTACCCAGACTCCTGCCTATAAACGCACAGGGACAGCATTCACTATTGGGTACGGGACAGATAAAAACAATATAAGCATAGTGCTCCTAAAGGCGAAAGATGATTCAACTTCAGTAGCTGACATACCCCTGAAATACCAGGTAACACCCGATGAGAACCTGGTCGTCTCACTCATTTCAAAACAGGTCATTGCAAAGAATTTCATCTTCAACCTTGAGGTGGCAAAGAGTTTTTATACAAGGAATATGAGCACAAAGCTTACTGACACCACGGGCGGATTTATGGCCAGGGCTTTCTCTTTCCTTATGAAGAGCAGGCAATCAACCACAGCCAGTAATGCTCTGAATACAAGTGTCGGGTACCAGTCTGACCTCTTCAGGCTGCTTGTTAAGTACCAGCGTATCGATCCGGATTTCCAGTCAATGGGAGCCTATTATTTTCTTACCGATATCAGTAACATCACTATTGAGCCGACTGTTAAACTGATGAAAAAAAAACTGACTATTGGAGGGAGCTTCGGATCGCAGTTTGATAACCCTAGTCACAGCCGATAATCGCGAGTCAGATTTTAGCAGGGAAATAACTGTACGAAGATAACTTTATCGGTTCTTCAGTTTCCTCACGATGAACTCTCCCAGCTGATTACCCCTGGCTGCGCTTGTATCGGCAGTGAACCTGTAATGAATTCCTCCATAGACACGACTTATCGATACCTCTGCAGCAGCCTCATTAAAGGAGTTAAAATGACGTTGCATGCCTATGTATCTCATATCGGTGGTATCGAGGAATGCAAAATTATCTCCGTAGAGTGAGGTAAGCATTGTAGCTGCAGCAGCTGAAATAGTGCTGTGTGCACTTGTATATTCAGGGAAAGAGGGAGTTTGCAGGTATGGAAGCCAGTCGGGATCAAATGTTTCATTTATTACAGTTACGGGACGTATAAAACTACTACGGTATTTTTCGTCCCACGATGATATAAATGCTTCATAAAGTGCTATTGAAGTAAGGGCATAAGCTTCAGCTGTTTTTACTTCATCAGCCCCCGATAGCCGCGATGCAATACAGCATATCCCCATCCAGTGTCCCCCCGGCGTTATCTTTTTATTGCCAAACATCATATGACCCATATGTTCTGTGACGAAAG
>DATFLA010000670.1:0-3602 GCA_035268305.1 Bacteroidales bacterium
TATTGTGGTGTCCTCCAGCTGTTGTACCGGCATTCTGAGAAAAAGCAAATGCAAAGACAAGAAAGAAGACCCAGAAAATGAGAGTCCTGATATGACGTTCAATATCTTTGTCCCTGTTGAGCATGCACCAAAGATATGGAAATTAGTTGAAAAAGGAGCAAGGTTTTGTATCCGGTCGTTATGTGATATAATTTTATGAACTTTCCGTCAGATATTACGAATACGTAATCTGTGATATAAAAGGCGTCGGCACGAATTACAAATTCGCGCCAACTGAAATGGGCAGACCATCTGTCAGCCTTTGACCTCCGATGCTACAGTGAAGGAGATGGCTGACATCTCCCCTAAAGGGGAGATAATTCTCAGTATTATAGGTTCTTATGAGTGATTCGGGCCGGTGATTCAGATAGTTTTTCTTTAATATAGTCCAGAAAATTACTCATATAGCGTTCTTACATAGGCTGGATGCAGACTTATAAGTTTCCGGTTTTGCCCCGTAGAACATGTCTTTTTAATAATTTCTTTAACCATAACGAAATACCGCTCAACAAATCCACACCTAAATTAATAAATATCACAGAATTAACCCCCCTTTAGGGGGGCAGGAAGGTCGTAAGGTCCTGCAGAAATCAACTTACATATTCAGGGGAAACGCCCGTAGGCCTGCCAGGCTCTGTGTGGGCAAAGGGGCCGCATTCTTTTTACATATCAAATACTAAATCCGTTCAAATAGTTTAAATTTGGCATAACTACTTGAAATGATCCTTTTGTTTTACTAAAAATAAAAAGTCTGCTAAAATGAGAAAGACACTATTAGTTACAGGACTAATCATATTCTTCAGCTCTGTTACCTTTGCACGGACACAAAATGATACAATCATGAAGCTGCAGCAACAGGTTGAACACCTTGAAAAGCAGAATTCTGCCCTGACAAAACAGGTTGCGACAGCTAATGCAAACATAAGGAAACTGGAAACAAAGATCACCGCTTCAACTGATAGTCTCAGTGCAATGCGTCAGGAACTTTCCAGAACAAATTCCGGTATACGGGAAATGTCGGAAAAGCTTGAGCAACAGATAGACCTGTTAAGTGGAAAAACCGAATCGGGCTTTTCATTACTGGATAACAGAATAAACCATAGCACGCTAATATTCATTATTATAGCTTTCGTGGCTATCATCCTGATACCTGTTATTCTCATCCTTTGGTTCAGGAAAAGATTGGAATCAATTAGGGAAGGTTTTTCTGCACAGGTGGAAAGCAGTTCCGGGGAGATCAGGGAGGAGATCAAAAAGCTTGACAACCAGGTATTCTGGTCACTTGATATGCTCAGCAGTCAGGATAACAAAGAAAAAGGTGAAGCAGGGAAGAAGGATCATAGCCTGGCGCTGAAGGTTGCCGATGAAATAATACGAATTCAAAAGAATATCAACACAATGGATCCCGACACAAAAGGCTTAAAACAGATGGAATTCGCTCTTGAACGTATAAGGGATAATTTCAGGGACAGCGGTTACGAGATTGTCGATTTGCTCAATAAACCATACCGGGAAGGGATGCTCGTTACAGCCAAGTTTATCAGGGATGAAAATCTTAAACCCGGAGAAAGGATCATAACAAGGATCATCAAACCCCAGGTGAAATACAATGATACGATTATCCAGGATGCCGAGGTGGAGGTGAGTACCGGGTAAGACTCGCTACCTCTTAACCTTTGTTGGCGCCGATTTGTAATCGGTGTCATAATCTGTACCATTCCTATTGTGCCTCTAATGGTTCCCGTTTAATAAAATACTCAATATTAGACCATTTTAACCCAACCCCTCCCGAAAGCTTCCGGGATCTGCGCTTCGCTTCGACATGACCTCCTTTCTACTCCTTCAGCTTACCATCGTTCCTGAGAAGATCCAGTATACGGGAATCATTCCTGTTGTCGGGAATATAATCGCCATATATGGGACCCGGGTACCCTAGAGATACCCGGAGCTGATTCTTCCCGGTGAAGTTTAAAGGATCTATTGTGATCCAGTTTACACCGGTGGAAGAAAAACTACACCAGAAATAACCGGTATATATAACCTGTTTATTTATTGTAACGGCAAAAGGGGTGCCGTGGATCTGATTCAGCTCAAAATCATTTAGCCTGTCAGCACAACCACCTGTTACTGTAAACGTATAGGTGTCAGGATCGTAAGATACAATCTCATCATAATAAATGATTATCGAATCGCTGAGAGACACTGTTGAATCAATAATTTGAAATCCAGGGCCGTCTTTCTGAAAATCCTTTATCCTGTAAAACTCAAGTCCTGAACCAGGCATGCGGTACGACTGGTATTTCTCACAGCTCCCTGCAAGAAATGCAATAAATAATATGAAAAGAAATTTTCTCATTTTATATATATTAAGATGCTTTCCATGTTAAAAAGGTTGCTTTCTCATTCACCCCTGCACACTTTTTGGGCCCTGATAATATCCCTCCTGAAGAACCAGTCGAGCAGAAACAGAAATCCTGTTGTGAAAAGCGACAGGTCTATAAACATTACTACGTTCCTGTTTATAAAAAGTAATATGTAAAGAAGTCCCAGCAATATATAACTGGTACCGCCTATCCACGACCAGCGCCAGGAAAAAACAAGAACAATAATTAGGAAAAAGGAGGGAACATTATGTATAAGAAAAGCTGCCGCCGTCCTCCAGAAGCCTGTTCCCTGGCCAAATAGATCAAAGGAGAAGAGCGAAAGGAAGATAATGAGCAGTATGCTCAACACCCGGGGAAGCCAATGAAGGACCAGGAGGAAAAAACAATTCGTGAGTTTCTGAGTATTCATCTTTGAAGGTATTGGATAAACTCAACTCATATGGATTAATATACAAGTTAATAAAATCCAGGGCAATAAGCAAAGAATAAGGGAATAATTGTTGAGAAGGCTTAGTGGTACAACAGGCGAAGGGTTCTGCAGTAGCATAAATAAACCACGGAGTTACACAGAGTAAACACAGAGTAAATGAAACCACGGAGTTACACGGAGTAAACACAGAGTAAATGAAACCACGGAGTAAACACAGAGTAAGCACAGAGTAAATGAAATCACGGAGTTACACGGAGTTACACAGAGTAAACACAGAGTAAATGAAACCACGGAGTTACACGGAGTAAACACAGAGTAAATGAAACCACGGAGTTACACGGAGTAAACACAGAGTAAGCACAGAGTAAATGAAACCACGGAGTTACACGGAGTTACACGGAGTAAATGTAGCATCGAATGACCATATAATCACGAAGTTTCTTTATAATATTCCATGACGTTCATTGCGAACCTGGCAGACACTGTACCCGGACCACCACTCATCTCGATACCTACCCCGATGGCTTCAAGGATCTCTTCTTCACATGCACCGGCATCAAGAGCCTGTTTAATATGCCACTCCATACATGATTCACAGTTAATGGAGACAGATATGCCGACAGCTATCAGCTCCTTATTTTTTTTCTTCAATACTCCGTCGGAATAAGCTGCCTGCTCCATCCCGGTAAAAGCCCTGTAAACATCCGACTTACCAATATAAAAGGAGTGTGCCTGTTTTCTTGTCTTTA
>DATFLA010000671.1:0-3443 GCA_035268305.1 Bacteroidales bacterium
TAAAACACTGGCTGATGTCCACTCTGAACCCTGTCCATGGGTAAGTATTTCAATCTTATTATCATGATCACAAAGGGCGTATAATTTATTGTTGATATATTCCACAAGCAAATTGTCAGGCACATCGGCGAAACCAAGGTTTTTCGAAGCCAGGTTGCTGCTCCATGTTCCGTTAAATGAATACACATAGGCTGAATCGCTGACGCCGGCTACCCATAATGTTGTTCCGTCACCGCAGATACTTATCTTGTTAAAATTTCCCTGTAACCCTGCGGGATATGATGAGCTAATGTTTTGCCATGAATTTCCGTTAAGTTTATAAATTGCAGGAGCTCCAAAGGCGGGGTGAGGTATAGTGGCGGCATAAAGTACAGAATTAATACTCTTCAGACTTACATATCCGTACCCATCTGTTGCATCAGGAAGAGGATTAATATCTGTAACAGTATAATTCACCTTCAATGAACCTCCTGTTTCTTCAACACCTGCAAACTGATTGTACCAGTATTCAACAAAATCGCCATAATCCATGTTTTTGTACCCGTAATCATACACACCTTCAACGCTGTAAGTGGCTTTTTTATCGTTAGCGACAGTGTTGTCCGTATATGTAATGTCCTGGACTGTCCCCATATTATCTGTTGTGAAGATGTCAGTGAATTCTGTCTGGTCTTCATACTTGCGTTTTATTTTGTAGGAGAATCCGACAAGATTAACACTCAAAAGGTCCTGGTTTGGATCACTCCAGGTCAGTGTTACATATCCGTTATCTTCCCTGGTGGCAGTCAGTGTAATAGGTTTGATCTCGTATATCCAGCCCTGTGTGGTTGCATTGGCGTAACCGCTGTCATCCTTGTCGCTGCTTCCCGAAACGATCCGGTAGCTGTATTTAACTCCTTCCTGCAGCTTATTGTCAGGCAATCCAAAGCCATAATCATCGAAAGGACTTTCAGCTACGGTGCCCGCTGACATCCATTGTCCGTCAGATCCCTGCCTTTCAATATTATAATACTGTGCCCCGGGAATAGGATCCCATGTGACATGCACAATGCCGATGTAGGTACCCTGCGATACGGTTATGTTAGAAACAGTACTCAGCGGTTTCTCCTTGCATGAATTAATAAGAAGACATACTAAACCGATAATTAGCACTGACAATAATTTATTAAACTTCTCAGTGGTGAACCTGGATTTCATTTTTAATCCTCCCTGTTTTATGTTTTTGATGAATTTTATTAATAGCCCTAAGGTTTAATGGTCAATCTTCTATATGTATAAAGTTATTAAAGTACTGAACTTCAATGACATCCTTGTTATACAAATAAGATATCATAATCAGGTATTACCAGATTATAATAAAATATAAAAGCGTTCTAAATATCAGTTTATTATACATCCCGGAAATTCTCCGGCATATAGAGTCTTTATAATACAGACAATAGAGTTTTAACAGGAACTTGACCAGTGGTCCTTATTCCGGAATAAATTTGCCTGTGGAATATTTCCTGGTAGATGTTGGTTGGTCTGATGATCAGATCAGGTTCAGAATAAATCAAAGAGCGCTATCTCAAAATTAATAATTATTATTAAAGAAAGAAAAATTCATTTATTTAAAATCAAACGGTATTCAGGAGAGAATTTCGTATAAACCAGAAATAATCACTGGCTTATTGCAGGTGTTTAAGAGGCTTTATTGTATCCGGCGAAATCAGATCGCCCTGCCTTCTTTCATTTCAGCTCCACAGCCTGTCATGCGATCGTTTTTCGTCCCATTCGGGGGTAGGTTCAAAGTAACCTTTTGGGTCTTTCCGGAGATGCTCCTTAATAACATCTTCATTCAGGTCAATACCCAGTCCGGGAGCGTCGGTGGGGACATTCGCAAATCCCTTAGTTATCAATTCCCTGCCGTCTGTTGTCTTTACAATGTCTTCCCACCAGGGCAGATCAACGCTGTGATGTTCACAGACCAGGAAGTTCTGTGTTGCAGCTGCGCAATGCACATCGGCCATAAACGATACAGGGGTACCTGCCTGGTGTAATGCCATTGCCACTCCGTGTTCTTCGGCATAATCACCTATCTTCTTTGTTTCCATTATTCCTCCGGCTGTTGCAAGATCGGGATGTACTATATCGACAGCATGAATGTCGATGAGTGGCCTGAAATTACTGAGAAGATAAATATCTTCTCCGGTAAGCATTGGTGTCTCCAGTGCATCTGAAAGCTCCTTCCACTGGTCGGTCAGCTCCCATGATACAATATCCTCCATCCATGCCAGCCTGTATTTATCTATTGCACGACCGAGCCTGATTCCGTTATTGAGATCGAAATGACCATAATGATCAGTAGAAATGGGTATCTCATATCCCACCATGTCTCTTATATTCTCAACTATGCCTGCCAGTACTTCAAGGCCTTTGTCGGTTATCTGTATCTGGGTGAAGGGATGTTTCGTATTCTCATACGACATGTAACCACCCTGCCACTGGTTAAGCTGTCCCTTGTATTTCCAGAAGTCCTGATTGACAAGAGTGCCTGGTATATTTATTAGTTCATTTATTGAAAGGTCCATTTTCAGCCATGTATACCCTTGTTCTTCAGTGCGGTACCTGATGAGTCTCTTCTGTTCCTCTGGTGATTTTGATTCAGGAGTATCTGCGTATAGTCTTATTTTGTCCCTGTATCTTCCTCCAAGAAGCTGCCATACCGGTACCCCGTATGCTTTACCGCAAAGGTCCCAAAGAGCCATTTCCACACCGCTGACACCACCACCCTGGCGGCTCTGGCCTCCAAACTGTTTTATTATTCTGAAGATCATTTCAACATTACAGGGATTGAGCCCCAGGATACGGCTCTTGAGCATAAGGGCATAACGAGGATCGGCCCCGTCTCTTACCTCTCCGAGTCCGTATATCCCCTGGTTTGTATCGATCCTTATAATTGCCGTACCACCGAGTACCGTTGTTAGAGCATAGCGCATATCGGTTATCTTCAGTTCTGACGGTGCTGATGCCCGGTCTACTTTT
Organism: Bacteroidales bacterium; assembly: GCA_035268305.1. Lineage (GTDB taxonomy): Bacteria > Bacteroidota > Bacteroidia > Bacteroidales > VadinHA17 > LD21. The sequence goes on from DATFLA010000671.1 coordinate 3,025, forward strand.
GCAGTAAGATGTTCAACAGTATCTCCTGCAGGCATATTCATGAATCCTCCCAGTGCTATGCCACCCATAGCGGCTTTTTTAATAAACCCCCTGCGGCTCTCAGAATATTTTTGCCGGTTTAATTTTGACTTTATTACTTCATTATCTTCATCCGTTGGATTGATTTTTACTTTCGGAGAATTGTTAATATTTTTCATGACAAGGATGGGTTTATGTTGATCAATCAGCTTTTTCCCCTGGGCATCGCGATACTAATATATTGGACATTCAGGTAATCAAAAGACATGTTCATTTAATAGTTTCTCTCCTTAAGGTAGTTATCAAGTTCCTCTTTTGTCATAGGCAGCTTGCCCGGGTAATGGTTAAGCCAGTTAAGGAAGTCCTTTTTTATCTCCATGGTCCATTCGCTGTCGATCTGG
>DATFLA010000672.1:0-4807 GCA_035268305.1 Bacteroidales bacterium
TCCGGCAGGCTGGTCCTGTGCTTTCAGCACACCCAGTCCACTCACCAGCATAAGCGCTGTAATCGAAAATACTAATAATGCTTTTTTCATCATTTTATCAATTGTTACAATTTATTTAATAGCCCCGGCAAGTTCATCATATTTCCTGGCTATATCCGGGTCTGTTTTCCTGTAAGTATTGGCAAGAGCTGTTATTGCAGGTTTATACCGCGGATTCATATCGAGGCATGTCATCAGCAACAACCTGGCTCTCTTAACATCTTCATTCATCACCAGCTCAGCGAGACTGACATATGCTTCAAAATACTTACGGTTTGCCTTTATCAGCCTCTCGTAATATTTTATAGCCTCATCTGGCCTGTTCTGCGACTTTGCTATATTGCCAAGATACATCAGAATCGGTTCAAAATCAGGATTTATCTCAAGTCCTTTCTTCAAAACCGAATCTGCTTTCTCACATTTCCCCTCATTACAAAGAGCTGCCGCAAAATTAAAAAAAATCATTTCATCAGTGTCATCATTTTTTAATGCTTTTTCAAAATGACTTATTGCCTCGCTGTTTTCTCCCTTATTCAGGGCAACATAGCCATAGTAGTCTTCTTTTGATTTCCGTTTCAGCACCGCACATACAGGAACAGTATCCACATAAATCACTTTAATTGCGCCCGGCGGCGGATAATAGTGATGCCTGAGCTTATACGGCGAAATATACCTGTTTACAACAATGGCATAATCCCAGTCAAATTCACTTCGCTCATCATATCTGAAATATGATGTCTCTATCCCGGGGTGTTTTCGGAATTGCCAGACAACGGAATAGGTGGCTTTAACCTTTATCTTACCGGTATCATTATGTTCCTCCAGGTAAGAAATAAGCCATTTGGAAGCTTCGGTCTGGCTAACATAATAATAATCCATTTCATAATTTGTATATGCCCCGTCCACACCACCTTCAAGGATATTGTAATACATATACTCATAGGGGTGATTGGCTGTCATATACCTCAGTGGTGGATAACACAGCAGAACCATAACAAACACCATAATCCACCTCAGAAACCTGCTCTTCGTGTTTATAAAGAAATAATAATATCCAACTCCCGATATAAGAACTATTGCCGGGTACAGGAACAGGAACTGTCTCCACGAACTGTACAGGTTTGATTTCTCATATACAACAAATAACACCGGGAACAGTATTGTGAAGAGTACAGCCATGTAAAGATATTTCCTGTTACCCCGGAAAATTTTCCTGAAAAAGCCTGCGAACAACAATAAACCGGCAAGCACAATAACAGGTATAGTGATACCCATTGATTTTGGAAGGTAATACCATGGCATAAAATCAGACCACTCCACCCTGCCATCGAAGATTTGCCGGAAAGTATCGGGGAAATGAGCCATAACCCGGTATGATTCAATGACATTCCTTACAGGACCCCGGAGGGCAAATGGCCACAGTGCAATGCTAAGCAACCATGCCACCACTATAATTAATGTCATCCATCCAAGACCCGAAGCCAGTTCATTTATGCCGGCATTATGCTTCTTTAAATAAAGATAACAGTAATAAAGGCCCCAGAAGAGAAGCAGGTAGCAGATTAATATGAATCCACCGGCCCTTATACTCATTGCTCCGGCTATGCCCAGGATCAGGAATATTATGTCGGAAGTATGTTTATTCCTTCCCGAAGCAATAAACTTCAGAGTGAAGAATGTGGCAGTGATATAGCCCAGTGCAAACGGGACATCCTTCAGGTTGTTCTGGGAATGACCAATGAATGTTGGCGAAACGGCATACAGTATCAGCACAATAATGCCTGCCCGCCAGTCGGCCAGCCACACTGCAAAAAGTGCAGTAACAAGCATAGTGAACCAGCCTGCTATTGAAACCATAAAATGCCTGAACCTGTAGATATCCTCTATTCCGAACCATTTTGTAAGTATGGTTACGATGTTATCGAAAGCCTGGCCATAATACTTAAGATGTGTACCGGGAGTATGGAGGGCGGACTGGTCGGTACCATGCGAAGCAAAATAATCGTAAACAGCCACCGACTGGTTATAATGCAGAACCTCATCGCACGAGATACCTGCATCCCTGCTTGTCAGCACAAGAGCTGCAAGCATAAATGCAGAAATGACAAAGAAAATATATTTCAGTCCTTTCTCACTCATGATGCCTCATCGTCGCCATCATAATATTCTCTTACAAAATAAAGCGGACGATTTTGTGATTCTTTATAATTGCGGTAGATATATTCTCCAAGTATTCCCAGGAACACAAGCTGTATTGATCCAAGGAAATAAATACTCAGCAGGGTTGATGACCAGCCAGGTATTGCAAATCCATAAAATTTCGCCAGGAGAACATAGATTCCCGCAGCCAGAAACACGAGTGTCCCTAAGGTCCCGAGTATCAGGCATAAACGAATCGGGAACCTGGAAAAGGAAAAAATAGCATCCGCTGCCAGTATAAAGAGTTTGCGAAGACTCATTTTCGGATCTCCCCTGAAACGGTCTTCTCTGATAAACTCCACGTAACCCTGCCTGAATCCGATAAATGTTCTCAGCCCAGGGAGGTAACGTACCTTCTCCTTCATAGTCAACAGGGCATCAACTGCCTTGCGTTTCATCATGGAGTAGTTACCGAAGTTCTCTATATGTTTTATCTCGCCAATATTTCTGAATACAAGGTGAAACATAACGGCATATGCATTCCTTCCCCTGTTACCCTTCCTACCAGTCTTCCTGCCGCTGACTATATCATAATTCTCCTTTACTATCTTCCCGTACATATCCGACAGCAGTTCAGGAGGATCCTGCAGATCGCCGTCCATCATTGCCACTATATCGCCCCTGGCATGCACTAGCCCTGCAGTATAGGCTGCCTGGTGACCAAAGTTCTTTGAGAGTGACAATACCTTTATCCTTTTATCAGTCTTATGCCAGTCAATGAGTTTTGCAAGGCTGTTATCGGTACTGCCATCATCAACAATAATAACCTCGTACTCTTCAACAAAAGACTCAAGAGATGCTATTGTTCTTCTCATCAGCTCATCGATAAGACTCTCTTCGTTGAATACGGGTATAACAAGTGAAAGCATAATAAGTGCTATTTCTGATATGATGAGGACATATAGCCTGCTCCTGCAGGGCTTTTCATACTGAAGCCTGGTCGCAGAACAACTTTATCGGCAGAAGGAAAGTCAGCAGGAACCTCCTGTGTCACCTTTCCCGTTACTGCCCATTCGGCTCCTCTCTGCAGCGTTGTGATAAACCCTGCACACCGCATAGCCGGACCTCCGCCCTCTTCTGCATGCCCCATCGTAGTATGAAATATCCGGCCCTTACCGTAGGTTATTGTCATCAGCACAGGCTCATCGCGCATGGTACCACCGCCTGCCGAGGTGTCAGCGAAAGCTGTGGCGAGTATCTGAAGGTTCCTGGCCGGGCCTCTGAGCTGACTGTACAGTTCATCATTCCCGTGAAGCCACTCTTCGGGTAATCCCTTCATAACAGGATGTTCAGGCATCCGTGTCTTAACCAGGAACTCCCTCCTTGTACCGTGAGACCCACCGATACCCGGGGTGGTATCAGTAACTAAGACATCATTCTTATAATAGACATATGGCCCGTCTTTCTCATTACGGTCACCCCAGCCGCCTAAGCCAGTCATCTCGTTATACTCCTTCCAGCCGGGAAATGAGTTATCTGCTGCATGGTAAATAACAAGACCTCCCCCGTTTCTTACGAAATTAACAAAGGCTGTCCTGGTGCTTTCCGGCCAGGGATCACCATTGTAATCCATTACAAGGAGCCTGTACTGGTTGAAATCGGGATGAAACCCGCTCATATCACTGCCTTGCGGAGGAGTTGCAATAATTTCGCATGAGAAAAGACCTGTTTCATCGAGTATCTCTTTCAAAATCGGTGAACTGGCCTGCCAGTTATGGTTATTCTGGCCTGTAATAATAAGAGTCCTGTATACAGTCTCTTTTTTGCATCCGGATAACAGTATCAGTAATCCTGTTATCAATACGAGATACCCTTTTTTCATCATTCCTGAGTTTTTTATTTCGATACCCCTGCGTTACAATGTCAGAATCAGAGAGGGGTTGGTGTTCCGGGGACAGGAGTCTTGAATTCCATATCCACGGGTCCGAATTCCATTTTTTTCGGGCCCAGGTCCATATCTGACTTGAACATCTCATCCCATGTTATCAGTTTCCCGGTATAGGCAGCAGTTCTTCCCATAATAGCTGTGAGTGTTGAGATGGCTGTTGTCTCGGCCTCATTAACATAGTTCCCTGTACGTATGGCATATACCAGATGCATATGTTCCTGCACGTAGGGAGGTATCTTAAGAGTAGTCATCGGGGTACCGTTTTCATCCTTCGGATATTCGAACTTCCATTTAACCTTTCCGTCAAGATCCCAAATTGTATTTATACAGTTTGTATATCCTTCAGTACCATATATCAGCTCACCTGTACCGTTAGCGCAGCTGTCTATCTGCCGGCACATGCTGTGTGAACTTACCCCGTTGCCATAGTCAAAATCGATACTAAAGAAGTCGTACTGGTCGCCTGTAATTCTCCTTGCCCTGCCGCCATAACCAATAGCTCTCTCAGGGTGTTTGCCCATGAACCAGTTAATCACATCAATATTATGAACATGAGTATCGAGTATAAAATCGCCACCCAGCCAGCAGAAATTATTCCAGTCGCGTATCATGTATGTCATATCATCCCATCCCGGTTCTCTCAGGCGGAACCATACATGATCCTGGTTCCAGAATGCTTTC
>DATFLA010000673.1:0-2682 GCA_035268305.1 Bacteroidales bacterium
TACTGTCAATAAAGCAAAAGATAATAAAAATAAAATATGTGCTGTAGGAACTACAGTTGTAAGGACTCTTGAAAGTTCGGTGTCAACCGATGGTTATCTGAAACCATATGACGGCTGGACTAACAAGTTTATTTTTCCTCCTTATGAATTCAAGGTCCCCGATATGATGATAAGTAATTTTCATCTGCCGTATTCCACTCTCCTTATGATGGTCTCAGCCTTTGCAGGTTACGACCTGCTCTTTGAAGCATACAGGACCGCTGTGAAGGAGAAATACAGGTTCGGAACTTATGGTGATGCTATGCTGATCATCTGATTGAAAGGCGGCAGATCAAATTATTTTTCGTGTTAATCAAAAAAACCTGCGGGAGTATCAAATAATTTTTATCTTTAATTTGTTATTTACGACTGTTTTAATGCAACCATGAGGAGCATTTTGAGAGTCATGATAACAGAATTGATTGATTCCGTTTTTTAATTTGAAAAAACGGGAGCAGGATATTGTACGAAATATTGACCGGCTTTAAAAAAAAAGACCTGAAAGCCGGATAGTAATTTTTTTGTATTAACCTGACCTGAGAAATTGATTGTACATAATCATGATATTATCCATGGCGGTAGAACAATTAGACGCAGACTGAAAGGGAATGTTATGCTCAGGCTGCTGCTGTTGTTGTTTACATGGACAGTACTTGGATCTTCTTTATTCGGGCAGAATACAGGTGATTACAGATCCAAGTCTGACGGTAACTGGGGCTGGTATGGTCGTTGGGAAAGGTATAACGGATCGGCCTGGTTAGATGCCACCTCCGGACAGGGTTACCCTGGTCAGTATTCAGTTCCAGGGAATGTTGAAATAAGAAATAACGTAACCCTTAATATTGATCCTGCAAATAACATCGGCAGCCTTGATATAAATACCGGTACTCTTGAACTTTCGAACCATAACCTTACTGTTAACGGTGAAACAAATATTGTTTCCTCACTGATTGACAGCGATCCTGATGGTCTTATAATATTTTATGGGCAGATAAATGTAGCTGCTTCAGCAACATGGAACTCCTCAGGTTCGCCAACAAGCCATCTCCTGTTCTACGGTAATATTGTCAATAACAGCAATAATGTGTTCATTGCCAGGGCAAGGGCTGCTGCTGATATTGTACTTAGCGGTACCGGAAGCATGACACTTGATTATTTCGAGTACAACTATGATTCCTATTCGATTACAAATCAGATAACTGTTAACATAAACCTGGGTCTTAATTCCAATTCCACAGACGGTGCTCAATGGATCAATGAGGGAACATTGAATTACAGGAGTTTTGATGAAGTTCTGATGGGATCAAACGGTGTACTCGATGCATCCTATACCGGTAACACAGTAAACTATAGCGGAACAGGTTATCAACAGGTTATAACACCCTTGTCCTCATACTATAATCTCAGTACTTCAGGATCAGACACAAAGGACATGGTAAGCAACCTGCTTATTGCCGGGGACCTCCTGATAGGGACATCAACAACGCTCAATACAAATGATTATAATATCACTTTAGCCGGTAACTGGACCGACCAGGGTTCATTTTCCCCGGGTACAGGTACGGTTACTTTCAACGGGAATACAAGCCAGGCTATTACAGACGCTTCCGACGAGACATTTTATAACCTTACTCTAAATAATACAGGGACAACTGGCAATGATAACCTTATCCTTGCTGATGATGTTTATTGTACAAGGACTCTAAGAATGCAGTCGGGGAATATCCAGACAGGCTCAAATGTTCTTACTATTACTCGTTCAAATGCCAACTCTCTTAATCATACGTCCGGGATAATTATTGGAAGACTTAGCAGGAGAGTGGGATCGACAGGTTATAATTACCTTTTCCCGGTGGGAACAGACTCCTGGTACAGACCCGCGGTTTATAATTTTTCAAATCTGGGCTCAACAATTTATATAACCTCCGAATTTGTCGCATCATCACCCGGCGCTTTTACCCCGTATCTTGATGATGGCACAGATCAGCTCAATTATGCATTTACCGATGGCTATTGGAGTTTCAGCAGTTCAGCAACACCTGCGGTAACATACTCCCTTGCACTCGATGGCTCAGGATTTACAAGCAATACGATTGATGCAAACTCAAGGATATCAGGAAGAGATGCGGGGAGTACGGCATGGGATGATCCAGGCGGAGTGAACAGCAGTGTTACCGGATCGGTTATAACAAGGACCGGGCTGGGTATTCTTAATACCACATCCTTTGATTATTGTTTTGCAGGCAGATGCACCATTAATGCCAATGCAGGCCCTGATGTTTCCATTTGCAAAGGATCTTCGGTAACATTAAATGGATCGGGAGGTGACACCTATTCATGGAGTCCAGCTACAGGACTAAGCAATCCCAATATCCAGGATCCCTTAGCCAGTCCGTCAGTTACAACAACATATACTCTCACAGCTACACGTGGTTCATGTATAAGTACAGACCAGGTTACAGTGACTGTCAACCAGGTACCTGCCGCAGTTCTGGGATATGCATACCAGAAAATTCTGACAATAGATGGGAGCAGGGTTGTTGGGACTAACAATGATTTTCCGGTCCTGATACATTTAACGGATAATGATATTAAGAACCATGTTTTAAATGCCAATGGTTATGACATTATTTTTACGGATAC
>DATFLA010000674.1:0-2092 GCA_035268305.1 Bacteroidales bacterium
AGAGTAACAGGGAAATGCTAAAAATCCTCAGGCATAAACAGTTAGTTGCCAGGGATCGGGTAGTTATAATTTTCACGTGATACGTCGTTAATTTTTATATTGGAATATGTAGTCAGTTCATAAACCTTTTGTCCGTTAACAATATTTTCTTTTATTATTTCCCGGGGAAAGGATATTCCTTTAACCTTAATATAATTTCTGAAGAATTGCCTTGCTATCACCTGTCCGCTTCTGTCCTTAAAAACGATACCGTTAAGCAGCTGGTTACTGTTTGATATCAAGATATCGCCCAGATATTTTCTAAGCCGGGAAGGAGGTTCCCAGGTAGAAATAACGTTATTGCCTTCTTTCTCGACGTTCTTTATTGTAAACTGCATTTTTTTCAGACCATAGTCTGAGAGATCTCCGTTGAGGGCGAGGTTATAAATTGAGAGTTCTGTTCCGGCAGGGATTGTCTGCCTGCTCACAACCTTTGAATCAACGATTTTATAAAGTGAAGTGTCTTTTTGTATCCATGTCTCTTTTTCCGGGAAGCGGATATTATATACAATCTGTTTTATATTCTTATCATAGAACAGCTCACCAATTGTCAGCTGTTGCGCCCCTGATGGTGATTTTGCCTTAATAACAAAGTCAGTACTTATCCTGAAGAACAAATTTGGGTCAACCTGGTGGTACGAGGCAAGGAAGAATATTGTAATAAAGAATTTTATCAATTTCCAACTGTTAAAAGGGGATATAAATCTCTGCCCTGTGTGTATTTATTCCTGTTTTACGGTCAATTATAAGCAAAAGAAAAGAGTATACCAAAAGGAATTTTGATATACTCTCAGTTCGTTACTGTTAATTTACAGTCCGCTGGTTCCCCAGAGTGCGCCCCACCAGACAACATCAACCACCACAACTACGGCAGTCCATGTCAGACAGCCCCACAGGGCTTTCTTGGTCTCAGCCTTGTCTTCGTCACTTATTATGTAAACAACAAGGATACCTACAACACCCAGTCCGCATCCCCATAAGAATGAAGGAATACCAAGGACCGGGTTCTTTGTATCTGAAGGCAGCGAGCTTTCAGAAACAAGGTTCATTGATTCGATAAGGTTCCCGTGTTCAAGCTTAAGTGCGCTATAGGTCATGTCTGAATTAGACTTAACCATATCGGCAAGTTGATTTAGCTGGGAGAACTCTGCTTCAACAGCATTGTAATCTAAATTAAACAGATCGGCATCATTTGCAAACAGTGTAAAACCGGCAAAAAATACCAGCAGCAATGAAAGTAAAGTTTTTTTCATAGGCTTTTTAGTTGTTAGTATTAAGAAAAATTGCAAAAATCAATCAAGTCTGAATCAAGTAATTACCGCTCATCACAAGAAACATAAAAAATTCTGTTTCACACCATCCTTCCAAAATCCCGGTTTCATAAAAGTATCAATAAGCAATGAAAAAACCTAGTACCTCTCAATAATTTTTTGCAACAAGTATCAATCAATTAGAATGTTGTATGTCCACCCACACATTAATCCCTGAATATCTGGCAGATAGAAAAGGAGCAATAAAAACAGTTCCATCCTGACACCTGATAACAGGGTTCAGAAAGCCATTAAGCGGAGATATCAGTCGTATAATTCTTAATGGGTAAATTATTATATCAGGGAATATTTTGGTAATTGTCCATATTATATTAAATTTGCACCTCGAAACTGCGGGGTGGAGCAGTGGTAGCTCGTTGGGCTCATAACCCAAAGGTCGGAGGTTCGAATCCTCCCTCCGCTACAAAGAATAAATCCCTTGCTGCGTTAGCAGTGAGGGTTTTTTGTTTTCGGGCCGGGCCCAGCTTGCTGAGGTGAGGGACGGAAACAAAAAGGCCTCAGGAACGACGAAGAAGTGACAAGGTATTTTTTCTTTGTTAAGCAACCCCCAAAACGGATCATGAGCGAAGCGAATAATCCTCCCTCCGCTACAAAGAATAAATCCCTTGCTGCGTCAGCAGTGAGGGTTTTTTGTTTTCGGGCCGGGCCCAGCTTGCTGAGGTGAGGGACGGAAACAAAAAGGCCTCAGGAACGACGAAGAAGTGACAAGGTATTTTTTCTTT
>DATFLA010000675.1:0-3178 GCA_035268305.1 Bacteroidales bacterium
AATCAGTATAATTTAATCTACAAAAATATGAATTTTATTTTGAGAACGCGAATACATCAGGCCCCCGTTCATCCCTAAATTCCAACATCCGCTGTTTACCTTTAATGCAGCCGTATGGTTCCATAACTATTATACCCGGATGACTCATTACAAAAAAAAGAAACCTGTCAGATTTTTAACAGAAAAAAAGTCTATATGTTGCAGAACATGTTAAATTAGTGTAACATTTGAAATAATTGTCGTCTTTATAGAGTCAAAAGTAAATGAAATTTTTCCCGTTTACAGTGATAAATTAATAAATTCAGGATTTACGACTGATCAGCAAAAAAAGGGTCTTTGCAGTCCGAAGTGAATTTTGAAACCAGGAAACCAAGTTATAAAGCCTCTTTACCCATGAAGATTGAAATACAGGGACTTAACAAAATATACCCAAATGGCAACCATGCGTTAAAAAATGTCAGTCTTGAATTCGGAACAGGTATGTTCGGTCTGCTTGGTCCCAATGGTGCAGGTAAATCGAGCCTTATGAGAATTATGGTTACGCTAATGAAGCCTTCCTCCGGTTTAGTTCTTGTAAACGGTATGGATATCCAGAAGCACAGGAAAGAGCTCAGGAAGATGCTAGGGTATCTGCCACAGGATTTCAGGTTTTTCACTTCCCTCCGGACCTGGGAATTTCTCGATTATTCAGGTTCTCTTGCCGGGTTAAAGAACAGGAAAGAACGTATAAACCAGGTTGACAGGCTTCTCGACCAGGTGGGTCTCCTTGAGGTTCGCGACAGACAGGCGAACAAGCTTTCCGGGGGTATGAAAAGGCGTCTTGGTATTGCCCAGGCCCTGATAGGTAATCCAAAGATAATTGTAGTGGATGAGCCGACAACAGGTCTCGACCCTGATGAAAGAATCCGTTTCAGGAATATTTTGTCGCAACTAAGTCAGCATGATGTAACAATTATATTATCTACCCATATAGTGGGAGATATTTCATCAACCTGCCAGGGCATGGCACTGCTGAACAAAGGAGAGGTAGTATTTGCAGGTTCTCCGGAGGCTCTTGTAAAGGAGGCTGACGGTCATGTGTTCAGGCTTCGTCTGAACCAGTATGAATATGATAAGGTAAAGGAACATTATAATGTTATAAGCACCATACCGGTTGAATCGGGATGGGAGGTACAGATTGTGTCAGACAATCCGCCTGAATACAGTAATGAGAAAATAATCCCGAATATTGAACATGCTTATGTTTACTACATGGAACATAAGCTTCATGCTGACATAATAGAATAATAACAAACCAACCATATGGTATTTCTTCACAACATAAGCACAGTTGCGAGATATGAGGCAAAGACGCTGAGAAGAAGCTGGTTCTTCAGGCTTTTCTCTCTTGGTGCCCTGTTAATCTTTGTTTTCATGAACATAGGGATTTATTCCCCCGTGGGAGATGAACAATGGAGCCTGGTTGCAATATCATCATCGGTGCCGCTTGTTAACCTGTATCTGCTTAATATCGGGCAGGCAATAGTTGTAATCTTTCTTGCTGCCGACTTCCTTAAACGGGATAAAAAGGTCGACACCAATGAGGTTTTATATACCAGGCCGATGTCCAATTTTGAATATGTTATCGGCAAGACATGGGGTATCCTTCGCCTTTTCCTCGGACTTGACCTTATAATACTGTCAATAGCACTTCTTGTTAACATCATATCCAAAACGATGACTGTTGACATAGTATCCTATGTTGCCTACCTGCTTATCATATGCGTTCCAACTATAATTTTCAGTCTGGGTCTTGCCTATGCTTTAATGACTATTATCCGTAACCAGGCGATAACCTTTCTTATCCTCCTTGGCACTGCTGCACTTGACATGTTCTACCTGTGGTTCAGGGCAGGTTCTCTTTTCGATTATATGGCTTTCGGCCTACCACTATTCAAATCGGGTATAGTCGGGTTTGACGACCTGTCGCTTATTGTAAACCAGCGACTACTTTACTTCTTTCTTGGAATGGCTCTTATACTTGCCACTATATTGTTGTTCAACCGGCTTCCGCAATCGAGAGTACATCGTATAATATCGGTAACATTCATGGCAATCTTTTTGGTAGCTTCAGGATTATGTGCCTATAATACATTTAATGCCTACAGATCGGGAGTGAAGGAAAAGACAATGACAATAGAAGCCAACAGGGAATTCGAAAACATGAATTTTCCGGCTCTCACCAGGGCCGGTATAGATCTCCAGCACAAAGGGAACAAGATACAGGCCACTGCTTCACTTGTAATTGAAAATGACAATAATGTTCCACTGGACCATTATATTTTTACGCTCAATCCGGCACTTACTATTGACAAAATAGAATCAGCAGGCAAAGAGCTGACTTACAAAAGAGTAAACCAGGTAGTTGATATAACACCGGCGAAGGCGCTGGAACCGGGCCTTAGCGATAGTATTGTCATCTCATACAAGGGTGGAATAAACGAGTCATTCTGTTACCCGAATTACAGCGATAATCTGAAAGAAACGCCCTACAGGATCGCAATGGTGAATGTTAATAAACGACAGGCATTTCTGACAGATAAGTACCTTCTTCTGACACCTGAGACATACTGGTACCCGTCACCTTCACTTAATTACTATCCTTCCAATCCGGCCCGTATAAAAGTTGACTTCACAAAATATATTCTGAGGGTCAGGGATGAACAGGGACTTACTGCTGTCTCCCAGGGAATATCGCACAAGGCTAACGGTTACCAGGTATTCAGCCCTGGAAGTCCTCTTACAGGTCTTACAGTGGCAATCGGAAATTACAGGACAGACACTCTTAAAATAGACTCCGTGGAATACTTAACCTACTATTTTCCGGGGCACGACTATTATAAAAAAGATCTTGGAGAACTTAAGGATACCCTTAGCAAAATGGTATCCGGTGTAATGAGAGATCTTGAAACCAGTTTTTCCGTAAAATTTCCATTCAGCACGCTCAGCCTTGTGGAGGTTCCGGTTCAGTTTTACTCTTATCCCCGGGAATGTACTCAAACCCGTGCAGAAGTACAGCCATCAATGGTGTTGCTGCCGGAAAAGATGGCGACATTGCAGAATGCGGGTTTCTATAAGCAGTTCCAGCGACAGAAGAAAAGGAATCAGCGAAATAACCAGGTTGTAACCGACAAAGAAC
>DATFLA010000676.1:0-2307 GCA_035268305.1 Bacteroidales bacterium
AGATATATGAAGGTCGTTTCTGGGGTGACCCGGGCTTTATTCACCTTTGCTATGATATGAACGGTATGGATGAACTGAAGACTTTCTGCGAGAGCAAAGGCTTCCCCTTTACCGTTGACAGCAAAAAAGCACATGAGGGAAACAGCTTCGACATGGGTGAAGCTGCCGGGCATTTCTCATATATTGAGGATCCCGACGGTACATTAATTGAGTTTGTGGAAACACATAAGATACCTATTCTGAAAAAATTAGGATGGTACCTTGATCTCCGGAAAAGAGACCCGAATAAATCGCTTCCCGACTGGATGGTTAAATCATTGAAATTCTCAAGGGTCAGGAGCTAACTCTTCCTGATCCCTTCCCTGCCATTTCCTGCACCCTGCGCATCACCCGCATGATGTTACCTCCCCATATCTTGGTTATCTCTGCTTTGGTATAACCTCTCCTGAGCATTTCAATTGTTATATTCTTCATCTGGGCAACTGTTCTGCAACCTTCAACACCGCCACCGCCATCAAAATCAGTGCCTATGCCTACATGATCAACTCCCATCACCTGAACAGCATGGTCGATATGATCAACAACATCCTTAACTGTTGCCGGTTTCTCATATTTCTTCTGTATTGCCCTGTATTCAGCTCTTACAACCTTTTTCATCGAATCTGAGAGTTCCCTGTAGTTGCCATATGTATCATGAAGCTCTTTTAGCTTCTCATCAAGCTCAGGATTGGGTTCCGGGGTCTTCAGATAATCACCAAGGATACATATCTGTATCACCCCGCCATTTTCTTTAAGGGCAAGCATCATGTCATCAGTCAGGTTTCTCGGACTACCGCACAGGGCCCTGCACGATGAATGTGAAGCAATGACCGGAGCTGCAGAAGTCTTTATTACATCATAAAACGACTTGTCGGAGATATGTGATACATCAACCATCATTCCAAGACGGTTCATTTCCTTTACCACTCTCACACCGAAAGGAGATAGTCCGTTATTTTCAGACCCTTCCGGATCAGTTGATGAGTCGCAGATATCATTATTCTTCGTATGACACAGGGTCATATACCTTGCTCCAAGATCAAAAAACTCCTTTACCTTTGAGAGATCTTTGCCTATTGGATAGCCATTCTCCATTCCAATAAATGCGGCTATCTTACCTTCTTTCTTAAGACGGTAGGCATCGTCGGGTGTCAGGGCTATCTCAGCCACATTATTGTTCTTTTCTACATTTGCATGTATCTCATTTAATATCTTAACAGCCTGGCTGTGAACAGCCTTAAAAGCTGAATCATTACGCGGACCCTGACCTGTAAAAACAGCAAAAAACTCGGCATGTAACCCGCCTTCTTTCATACGTGGAAAATCGACGCATCCTTCTTCATGCCTGTCGCCCAGGTCAAATTTCGGATCGGAAAATTCCATTGGGGTATCACAATGTGTATCGACAGTTAAAATTGATTCATGGATCTTGTCTGCTTTCCTGACAAGTTTTTCCTCCTCTGAATGGCAGCCAAAAAGAAACAGGGCTAAAAGTGAAATACTTAAAAATACTCTCATGACAATAATTTTAAACGCAAGATAATTAAAATGATACCGTCGATTTAACTCATCATGCTCTTTTAACCAAATTTAACACTATCACTGCCCTGCCGGCAAAAAAATCAGGCCGGGCACTGGGATTTAACAGTATAATAAGAGGGTGTCTCAAAAGGCACCCTTTCTTTTTATCGCGCCATTTCCGGTTTGCCAGCGCACCCTCTAAAGTTTTAAATTGTTGATAATTAGTGAAAAAAAGAGGTTGTCTCAATGTGTTATGAGACGGCCTCTATTAATCTTTGGCTCTTGCAGAGCCATTTGAAGCAATAAGGAGTTAATGTTAAACAAGAAATTAACAGTTTATTCAGTGGTTTTTCCATTCTTCTCATGGCTGCTTCAGACGATTCAGCCGGAGGTTTTTTGAACTCTTTCAGGGATTACAGGAGCCCGGGGTAGCTTTTTCGTATCAATATGATGATCATGGAAGGCCATCCAGAATGACTTATCCTAATGGATTTGCGATAACATACCAATACAACTCATATGGTTATCTTGAGTCAATAAAACGGGCATCTGATAACAGTATTATCTGGCAATGTAATTCGATTGATGCTCTTGGTAATACAACACAATATTCACTTTCAGCAGGAAATATTTTTCTTTTATTGTAAGAGATTATGACTATATCGATTCCCCGGACGGACCTGTAGCCTTAGTGATTCAAGTAGGATCTAATTCACCGGTTATCTATTATCTTTGCAAAGATCATCT
>DATFLA010000677.1:0-2328 GCA_035268305.1 Bacteroidales bacterium
AAGTCTGTAAGTATGATATCCTGAGGAATCTATTTTTACCCAAGATGAATTATTTCTTTTAAGCAGATATGATTTAAGGTCACTCAAATCAGAGAATGATGTATAACCTGTTAAATAATCACCGGAATTCCCGGCCCCCACAGATAGAATATGAAAGGCCTGATTTTGCGGTACATCTACAACTACCGAATCTCTTGTCCACTTATTCCCGTCGTAGTGATAGAGTGTATTAAATCTTCCCCCAGCCCAGATATTATTTGACGAGCTGCCCAGTATATCTGTTAACATACTGCCGGCAATTATATCCACCTGTCTCCAGGCACTTCCGTCATAATGTATTATCAGACTCGAATCTATAAAATTAGGTGGCGGATTATAGTTTATTCTTATCCTTGAACCCACTGCATAAATATCCGTGCTGCTGAATCCGTAGATTGCGCTAAGGTCTATTGCCCCTGATATCTGTCCACCTTCCGATGTTATCAAATGTACATCAGTCCATTTATTCCCGTCATAATGCCACATCAATCCACGGTTCTGGCTGTTATGCCCGACTACATAGACATCTTTTGCCGAACTTCCCCAGATATCATCCATTAATGTTTGAGAAGCTCCCGGGTAGCCAAGTGTATCTGCTGTCCACGTGTATGTCCTGGGGTCTTTTGCGGGTTTTGTGTCAATTATGTTATCGCTCTTTTTACAACCGGTTAAAAATATTATTATAATTATTATTAACCCCGCGTATATTTTTTTGTTCTGCATCATCAGTATTTCCTATTTGGTTAATATCATTTTTTTAACTGCGGTAAAATCATTTGCAACTATCCTGTAAAGATATATACCGCTGGCAAGATTTTCAGCCCTAAAATTCACCTCGTAGCTTCCGCTGCTTTGCTGCTTATCAACCAGTTTTGCAACCTGCTGACCGAGGCTGTTATAAACAGTCAGTAAAACGTGTCCCGGGTTTACAACCTGGTATCTTATTACAGTTGACGGATTGAACGGGTTGGGATAGTTGTCAAGGGAATTCTCATTTATTTTTAATTGTATGTTTTCCTTTCTTATGGAATGGGGGGGGGAATTTATCATTATTCGCTCTTTTTTAATAAAATTAAATATTTAATAAAGGGAGGTTATTATAAAACAGAACTCCCCTTCGCACAGAAAATTAACTATAATTGAATAATTTCACAATAGCAAAGGAGTAACCGGCGGGGATTATTTATTTAAAGGTATGGTTCATTGAGTTAACGGTAAGAAAATAATTGGAAATATGCAGATTTATTACCTGGATGCTGGGCCAGATGAAGAGACGCCTTTTCAAACCTTAACAAAAAAAAAGCCGTCCATATGAACGGCTTTTTTTATCTCTAATATCTCGAAAATTTATTTTATTTTTCCAAGGAATTCCTGAAGCTTATTCAGGCTGCCTCTTGCGCTTTTATAGCCGTTAATGTGTTTATCTTTATCAATTATGTTGCCCATTTCATCAACAACTCCCTGGTGGCAGAGATAACAGGCCGTGATGGGAGTCTGAATATGACCTGTCGGTGGAAGTCCGTGACAGGTTCCACATTTTGCCTGAGTTCCATCAACTTTATTCCATACAGGCGAGAAATTATTCCCAACCATTTTATCAGATGTATAAGCAAACTGGTTGGTTGGATCAGCATCTGCTTTTTTGAATTCGAAATTTCCGTGGCAGTAAACATTTGAGCAGGTCAGTGTAGCAGGATCAAATGTTGCATTTGTAGCTATGTTAGTATCTGCAAGGCCTGAAAAGTTAACTTCAGCCGGAAGGGGAGAATCAATATGTCCTGTTGCTCCAAGACTTGCTGGCACAACGTGGCAATCAGAACATTCTACTTTTTTGCCCAACGTGTTCGTATATAAATGATTCTGGTGAGCTCCTACTCCATCGGCTGTATTAGCAGTATTACCTTTAGTGTCTCTCGGCGGAGCTATTTTGGAAGCATCTTTAAAGTCGCCGTGGCAGGTGTTACAGGCCTCGGGGCCTTCTGCAGAAGTATGACACTTGAAGCAACTTGCGCCTGTATTTCCACCTGAATAATCAGCGGAGTGGCATTGCTGGCATTCTTTCATACTCCAGTTGTTCAGCCTTACTACGTTCCCGTGAAAATCCGGGGAGTTTACATTAAGGTTGCCGACTTTATGTGCGCTTACGACCGGAGCAGTTGTAGAAATATCTTTCCTTACATCACTACAACCACCAACGAAAATACTTATTAAAATTAATAATATACTATATCTGAAAATGTACTTCATTTTTAATGCCTATCTTGGTTTTAGATCAGTACCATGACAATA
>DATFLA010000678.1:0-2902 GCA_035268305.1 Bacteroidales bacterium
ATGGGATAAACAAGGGAGAAAAATATTTTATGATTTTTCTCCCTTTTGAAGCAGAGATAATTAATTAACATATACATATATACCTATTCTGTTAATATGACTGGCATGATAAGAAAATGTTGCCCGGTCACAGAATAGAACTGAAGTAGAGAATTATCGCGGGAATAGCCTTCTTACCAGCCCTCAGAAAAGATGCGGGTTAACATAATTTTAAAAATGGTTCTGATTAATTGAATCAGTTTGTGATTATTTTCAGGAAGATTAATAACTTGATTAATTTTCTGAACACATTTTATACTTTTAACTGATTTCTAATATTAAAAAATAATTTACATGAAAACAGACAGACGTCATTTTATTCAAACCATGGGTGCGGGAGCCGCCGGACTAACCCTTGGTACCACGGCAGTTACCATGTCCTCATGTGCCTCTGTTTCCGCTGATAATAATGAAGAAGACGGACAGGTGATCTTTATAGGAGACAACATAGCAATAGCAGAGACAGTCTATGGGAAGGTGAGGGGCTTTATCCATAAAGACATTTATAATTTTCTGGGAATTCCCTATGGAGCCGATACAACCGGGAAAAACAGGTTTATGCCTCCCCGGAAGCCGGAGCCGTGGACAGATATTTACCCGGCCGTTTACTGGCCAAATGCAGCACCACAGTTGCTGGATAATTTTTATGCCAACAGGTATCTTGCCTTTACCGATTACTGGCATTATGATGATGTAAGTGAGAATTGCCTGGGGATAAACGTATGGACACCCGGGTATAATGACTCAAAGAAACGTCCCGTAATGTTATGGATCCATGGTGGTGGATTCACAAGCGGCAATTCCATAGAACACCCGGAGTACCACGGAGAGAATTTAAGCCGTAAGGGGGATATTGTATTTTGTTCTCTGAATCACAGATTAGGGCCACTGGGATTTGCTGATTTTTCCTCCCTGGGAGGCGAAAAGTATGCAGCATCGGGGAATGTTGGAATGCTTGACATAGTTGCTGCCCTGGAATGGATAAGGGATAACATATCGAATTTTGGCGGTGACCCGGGTAATGTTACCATAATGGGCCAGTCAGGTGGCGGAGCAAAGGTATGTACACTCACAGCAATGCCCTCTGCAAAAGGATTGTTCCATAAGGCTGTTGCGTTAAGCGGGCTTGCTATCAATGTAGGTGAAAAAAGTAATTCGTCAAAACTTGCCTCTTATATTTTAAAGGAAGCCGGATTAAACCCTTCGCAAATCGATAAGCTCCAGGATATCCCATGGAGGGAATATTATGCTTTGACTCAGAAAGCATTATTTAAATTCAGACAGGAGTCCGGAGCAACTGGAATGATGAGAGGATTTGGTCCTGTTGCAGATGGTACATTTATACCGGAGCAACCTTACGCCCCGGTTCCTTCACCATTGGCTGCTGATATACCAATGATAGTATGCAGCACATTTTATGAAAGATCCCCAAGTGCATTTGATTCGTCTCTTGAAAACATATCGATGGACAAAGCTAAAGAGATGGTTAAGACAACCCGCGGCTTTGTCGGTCCGCTGGGAAATGATACAGATGCAATAATTGATGCTTATGCAAAGAACTTTCCTGACAGGAAGCCTATAGAAATATTGGCTATGGTGCTGAGTAACAGGAAAAATGTAATAGAATTCTGTAATACGAAATCGCAGCAATCAGCTCCAGTATTTCTGGCATGGTTTGGCTGGGATCCTCCTGTATTTGATGGCAGGTTACGTGCTTTCCATACAATGGATATTTCATTCTGGTACTATAATACCGATGTTCAGATTTCTCATACAGGGGGAGGTTCAAGACCAAGGAAACTGGCCACTAAAATGTCGGGTTCGCTGGTTCAATTCATGAAAACCGGAAGCCCGGATGGCGGAGGATTACCTGACTGGCCCAGATATTCCATGGCCAATGGTGAGACAATGATCCTTAACGATGAATGTGCAGTTGAGAACGACCCTGACAGGGAGGCAAGAAAGTCATTGCCAGGTTAATTAGTTCCTGGAAGAATATATTGATTTAAATAAGTTTGATATGAAAGTAATAAAGAGAATTTTTCTCGTATTGATTGTATTTACAGGCGGAACCGTTTTATTCGGCCAGGGAATTTCAAATGACCTGTCAAAGAAGTATAGTCCGGAATACCACTTTTTCCCGTCAATTGATCCTACCGGATTATTCTATTTTGCCGGTCAGTATTACCTTAACTGGGGAACAGCTACCAGCAAAGATTTTGTTCATTGGAAAATGACTGATTACGGTTTGGAGAGAAGCCGGATGTTCAGGGCACCCGGAACCGGGGGGCAGGGTATGCAGGTTCAGCGTAAGCCACAGGTAATTAGTGGAATGTCAGGCTCTGTAGTGGTTGACTGGAATAATTCCAGTGGATTTGGCACGAAGGATAATCCTCCATTGGTCGCCCTGCAGATGGCATCCCAGAATAAGAGTATTGCTTACAGCATCGATTCAGCAAAAAGTTGGATCAGATATGATAAGCCGGCAGTAATATCAAATAGTACCGGTACATACCGTGATCCAAAAGTATTTTGGTATGAGCCAGGTAATAAATGGATTATGGTAATGCCATCCTGCGAGATTCAGGAGATCAGATTCTTCAGCTCGAAGAATCTGGTCGATTGGGAATACATGAGTAAATTTGGACCATGGGGCGCTGTTGCCGGGCAATGGGAATGTGTTGATTTCTTTCCATTGTTAGTCGATGGAAATGCGTCAGAAATTAAATGGGTGCTTGAGATCAGTCTGCAGCCGCGCAACGGAGAATACTTTATTGGTGATTTTGATGGCACCAGATTTACAATGGATAAGGATTTTATAAACGAACTTTCATACAATAAATATTTTCCCTCTGGTCAGATG
>DATFLA010000679.1:0-6349 GCA_035268305.1 Bacteroidales bacterium
CAAAAGAGAGCGCAACGGAACCTTCAGCAAGCTTTACAGTACAGTGATAGATCCCTCAGACTACTTCATCAGGCAAGAGAATCCGCTAAAGGTAAAAGCAACAAAAATTTATGATGCAGGCGATCCTCATACGAGCGTTGATCTGGCTTTTATTGCTGAAGGTTATACAGCTGATGAAATGCCGAAATTCAGGGCAGATGTTAAAAGAATGGCTGACATATTATTTGCTGAGCCTCCCTACAATGATTACAAGGACAGGATAAATATATGGGCTGTTGAAGCAGTATCGCAGGAGTCGGGGACTGATGTTCCCGGGGAACACATTTATGTTAATACGGCATTAAACACAAGCTACTATACTTTTGATATCGACAGGTACCTTACCACTCAGGACATCAAGGCAGTTAACGATTACGCTGCTGTTGTACCCCACGACAATATAATTGTCCTTATCAACAGTAAAAGATATGGCGGAGGGGGAGTCTATAATTATTACAGCGGCACAACAGCAGACAATGCCCTGTCGCCAAAGGTTTTTATCCACGAATTCGGACACGGTTTTGCAGGACTTGCCGATGAGTATTATACATCGACGGTTGCCTATAATGATTTTTATCCTCTCGATGTTGAACCGTGGGAACCAAATATTACAACCCTCGTTGATTTTGATGCCAAATGGAAAAAGATGATCGCAAAAGATACGCCTATTCCCACCCCCCCGATTGCCAGGTACAAGGATGTGACAGGATTATTTGAAGGAGCCGGATATTCGGCTAAGGGAATATACAGGGCCCAGATCGACTGCAGGATGAAGAGTAACGGTCCTGCCGGCTACTGCACTGTTTGTCGTGATGCAGTAAGAAAGATGATAGAATTCTATCTTAAATGAATTGATATTAATTGTGGGAACGTTGTATGCAACGTCCCCACAATTAATATCTACCGGGGCTTCCTTTCAATGAGATAATACACCACAAGGCTGAGACCTCCAAAGAAGAAAATCATTGAAGTGTAGGCAGCACCATCGAAAAGCACATCATTTGCTTCAAGGATAGCGCCTGCGATTATACCCAGTGCAATACCCATTAGGAACATTCCTATCTTAAGTGTAACCTTATTCCAGTTAAATACTGATGCTGATTCCTCCTTACCGGTATTAAACAAACTGGCATCTGCCCCTTTATCGATAAGTGCTAGTCTTTCCTTATTTCTTGTAACATAAAAAACATAGAAAATGCCGAAAATTGTAGCGAAAAATGCAATAAAACCTATTAATACTTCCATGGCTGTTAAATTTAAATGTTAAACTCTTTTTGCCCCTTTAGACAACATAATCACATCAGCGGTTACAAAAAAATAAAAATATTTTTTGTCCTTTCACGTAACCTATTTATAACTTTACCCGTCAAATATCCAAAATGGATTATAAGGGCGACATATTCTATATAGAACAGGTATTGTCAGGAAATGTGAATGCCTTCGGTTTTATTGTCGAAAGACATAAGGACAGGACCTATAACCTGGCATTCAGAATATGCGGCAGTCATGAGGAGGCTGAAGAGGTTGCGCAGGATGCCTTTTTGAAAGCCTATCGTTCTCTGAAAAGTTTCAGGATGAAAAGCAGCTTTGCCACCTGGCTGTACCGGATTGTATATAATACAGCTATTTCATCTGTCAGGGTAAAAAGGAAAGGCTTACTGTCACTTGAAGATTTTCCCGCTGATGCAAATGATTTCATAGGTATTAATCCAAATGAGGAGGAAGCGGACAGGGAATACAGGAGCTCTTTGATTAACTTTGCCCTGCAGAAGATAAGTGAAGAAGAAAGAGGACTTATAAGCCTTTATTATTATGAAGATATGTCTACCGACGAGATTTCGGAAGTCACCGGGATAAGTAAGTCAAATATCAAAGTAAAGCTTTTCCGTACAAGGCAAAAGCTGTCAGAGATCATTCAAAAAGAAGAGATGAAGAAAACAACAGGTTATGAAGCCGGTATTATTACAAGGTCGAAATAATTATTATTACTTTTGAAAAATGCAGGTCCTCATAGCCAACAAAATTAAAACAATAAGAGATGAAAACCAGTCAGGATAATACAGAAAACCTTATAAGGGAATACATGAATTCCGAAGGTATAGAAAAGGCTCCTGAAGGATTCACAGCCAAGATAATGTCGAGGATACAGGTGGAGCCTGCAACGGGAAGAAACAGTGTTAAGGAATCAAGATTGAGGCTTGTTCCTCTGGTATCAGTCGCGGTTGTGCTTATGCTTGTTGTTATGGCACTCATATTGCCCGACAATAACAGTATGTTAGCCTCAGGTCCGGCAGCTGATTTTCTTAAAAAGGTATCACTTATGCTGCCTTCAATTGATATGACATCTCATTTAAAGGTCAATATACCTGCCACTTTTATATATATCTCAATTGCAATATTCATGCTTACCTTCTTCGACAGGGCACTTAACGGGATATTTCACAGGGATAAATAATTCGGATGGCAGGTTACAAGCAGCAGGTGGCAGGTAATCTTAAAGATAAATTGTCGTTAAATAACGGCTGCAGGACCGCAAGACCTTACCCAATCAAATACTCTCCACAGTTACGACCCTGGAATCAAGGCCTTTGGCATTAAGCGACATGCTCATGGCATTGAGAACTTCCGGCATGCCTATTTTGACCTCACAGCTGCCCTTAAAATGAACAATTAGTGCACACTGCTCGGCTTGAACTGAATCATGACCACAAACTTCAACCAGAGATTTTATCACGTGATCGAAAGTATTAAAATCATCATTATAAAGGATAAGCGAAGCTGACTCTCCCCCGCGGCTTATTTTCCCGTCTTTGGGTAATGTTCTCTCTTTCATTTCAAACTGTCAAATAATTGTCGTGCTGTATCCACCGGAATCTCCTTTTTCCCCAGCCAGGCGGTGACTTTGGCATCCTGGTATCCGTTCCTTTTAAGAAGATCGGAATATTCCGATGCACTTTCAAAAGTAATAAAATTCCCAATTAAATAAACAATAGTACCATCATTCAGTTTTAGAACATCGAGCCCCTTACTTGCAGATATCTTTATAAGGGCCTGTGTAACATTATCTTTCAAAGGCTTATCCGATCTGGCCACTTCGACCCTGAACGATAGTGATGGTGGCAGTGTATCGGTTTTTGCCTGTTGTTGCCTGGGGACAAGATCGATAAACGGTTTATTGCCCCACTCCTGTTCCAAAGCCTTTGCCCTGTCGCCGGAAACCCTCTTGCTTCCTGAGAAAGCAACAATAAATGCATCGCGGAATCCCTTGCTCCTTACTTTTGTGAGTGCGTCGGAAGCGTCTGCCCGTCGCCGGAAGGTCCCTGTAAAATATGTTGTCAGTCCGTTCGTTGACCGGAATCCATATACAGGCTTTATGCCTTTAAAGTGAGACAGGGTAACAGGATTACGGAATACTGCCACCTGTATCCTGTATATTAGGCCATCAGGTACAACAGGATCAATTTTTATCTTATCATCTTTAAGAACATCCGGATCAGATACTATTTCAAAATCCGAAAAAGCTTCCACAGGTATTATAGCCTGCCCTACGGCTACATTTTTCGTATCAAGCTGAATATCCGGCTTTTCTACGGGGCTTTCTTCCCTGCTCTCCTGCCTGACAGCTGTTGCTTTTTTTTCTGCCTGAACCGGTGGCGTCACTGTGTCCTTAACTCCCTCTGCCTTGCTGGAAATATCCCCTGTAACTGTTTTAACCTTATGAGTATCTGGCAGGTTGTTCATCGACGACTGTGCCTGGCTGTATTTTTGGTCGGCAGCCTTCTGCAGTTCCTTCGCCTTTTCCTCATTTGCTGCCGCTGCTGTCATGAGCCTGTTCTTTTCATTTCCTGTTAACGGTCCAGCTTCTTTTCTTTGTCGTCCTGCCAGGTCATTCAATGAATCGGCTTTAGCCTGCAGTATTACAGCTTCATCAAGTATCTTCTCGTAGCCTGACGGAAGTCTCTTCATTGAAGGTGCAGGTTTTTCAGCAACTGCCTCCGCATTTGTCTGAACAACCTCCTTTTTGGATGGCAATACCTGTTCTTCGTTATTTACAACTGGTTTATTCTCATCTCCAGAGGCAACAGCAGGTACAGCTGCAGTCAGCCTGCCTTCACCGTTTTTGCACTGCTGTATCAGAGCCGGGACATCCTCTTCCTTAGCCCTTTTCTTTCCTGCTTCACGTGTAAAATGATTATAGGTACTTACTGCTTCATCAAATTTCCCTTGCATCTGCTGCGATCTACCAAGGTAGAAAAATGCATCGGCAGGCAATGATCTGAGGGCTGTGGCACCATTGAGGGCATCTTTTAACAGAGACTCTGCTTCAGCAGGATCCTTACTCATCTTAATAAGGCAAACACCTGAATAATACTTGTAAAGGGGGTCCTTGGGGTAAGTCTCAAGCAGTTCACTGAATTCACTGTAAGCCTTTTCATAATCTCCCTTCGAAAATGCTTCGAGAGACGATTGCCGGGTCGGTTTGCTTTTGATATCCTGCGACAGGATTACATTTGTAAGTGAGCTGAACACAATTATCAGCACCAGGGCAATAACCTGTACACCCGGGTTCTTATCTGTCCTATAACTTCCTATCATAATCACCTGTTCACCAATTCATTAATTAAACATCCGGATATCGTTAACTGTTCATTTATGTTAATAACAATTACTCTATTTTTTACTGATTACGATTCAAACTTCGTAAATTTACCCATAATAACAAAATAATTAAAATATGGTAAAATTAAAGGAAGGTGATAAAGCACCTGTTTTCGAGGGTATCGATCAGAATGGCAATACTGTCAGGCTGGGTGATTTTTCGGGGAAAAAACTGGTTTTATACTTCTATCCGAAAGACAATACATCAGGCTGTACTGCGGAGGCATGTAATCTTAGGGACAATCATGAAGATCTGTTAAAGAAGGGCTTTGCTGTTGTTGGTGTAAGTCCCGACAGTGAAAAATCTCATAAGGGTTTTGCAGGCAAATATTCACTGCCTTTCCCTCTTATTGCCGATAATGAAAAAAAGATACTCAATGATTACGGGGTTTGGGGAGAAAAGAAGATGTATGGAAGGACCTACTTTGGTGTGAACAGAACAACCTTTATTATAGATGAAAAAGGCATCATTGAAAAAATCATATCCAAGGTAGATACAAAAGGTCATACGGAACAGATTTACAGCATATATAATCAGTAAACACAATAACATGAGCAACGAAAGAAAAGAGATAAATAAAGAGAAGCTGAAAGCACTTGAAGTAACCCTGGGAAAGATTGAAAAGGATTTTGGTAAAGGGACAATAATGAAACTTGGAGATCACGCTATTGAGAACATACAGGTGATATCTACAGGTTCAATAGGTCTCGATGCAGCGCTGGGCATTGGCGGTCTGCCGAGGGGAAGGGTTATTGAGATATACGGACCTGAAGCCTCAGGTAAAACGACACTGGCCATACATGCCATAGCCGAGGCCCAGAAAAATGGCGGCATAGCTGCCATCATTGATGCCGAACATACTTTTGACCGCACCTATGCCGAAAAGCTTGGCGTCGATATTGAAAATCTGCTTATCTCGCAGCCTGATAACGGCGAACAGGCACTTGAAATAACTGATAACCTCATCAGATCGGGAGCTATTGACATTGTTGTAATCGATTCTGTAGCTGCACTTACGCCCAAAGCAGAGATAGAAGGTGAGATGGGAGATTCAAAAATGGGACTGCAGGCAAGGCTTATGTCGCAGGCTTTGAGGAAACTTACAGCTAACATCAACAAGACTAATACCTCCTGTGTGTTTATTAACCAGCTGAGAGACAAAATTGGGGTTATGTTCGGAAACCCGGAAACAACCACAGGCGGGAATGCCCTGAAATTTTATGCATCTGTGAGGCTCGATATCCGCAGGACCAACCAGATAAAGGAAGGCGATGAGATTGTCGGCAGCAGGACAAGGGTTAAGATTGTTAAAAACAAGCTTGCGCCACCATTCAAAAAAGCCGATTTTGATATCATGTATGGAGAAGGTATCTCCCAGGTCGGAGAGCTTATAGACATGGGAGTGGATTTCAATATAATCAAAAAGAGCGGCTCATGGTTCAGCTATGGTGAAACTAAATTAGGACAGGGACGTGATGCCGTGAAACAGATCCTTAAAGACAACCCGGAACTATATGATGAGTTAAAAATCAAGGTAACAGATGCCCTGAAGAAACAATAAATCTTTAACTAATATTTACCTGCTATGAAAAAATAT
Source organism: Bacteroidales bacterium (assembly GCA_035268305.1). Taxonomy (GTDB): domain Bacteria; phylum Bacteroidota; class Bacteroidia; order Bacteroidales; family VadinHA17; genus LD21. Next base: position 6,297 of record DATFLA010000679.1, read on the forward strand.
CTATTACCGGTATTTCTTCTGGTACTTTTGTTTCCATCGTCGTGCAAACAAAA
>DATFLA010000680.1:0-2043 GCA_035268305.1 Bacteroidales bacterium
AAAGCCAGGGATGCCAGGCAGTTCACTGAATTTGCCCAATGGATTAACTATAATGGATACCGTGGTATGTTCGAAGGAAGAAGTCTCTATCGTACCGGATTATTGCTGTGGATGAGTCATCCTGCATGGCCTTCGATGGTATGGCAGACATACGACTATTACCTTGAGCCTACCGCAGCCTATTTCGGGTGTAAAAAAGCTTCGGAACCAATTCATATACAATGGAATCCTGTTTTTGATTCCGTAGAGGTCGTTAATTACAGTGCAGGTAACAGACTAGACCTTAACGCAAAAGCAAGTGTTATAAACATGGATGGTTATGTTCAATGGGAAAAAGACACAACTGTAAACTGCAGGGAAGATTTCACAGTTGACTGTTTCAAACTTCAGTTCCCGGAAACAGTCTCACCTGTTCATTTTATAAAACTGACACTTAAACAGGACGGTAAAATTATCTCCGACAACTTTTACTGGAGGGGAATTAAAGATGGAAACTACCAGGCACTAAGGGATTTGCCTGCGGTTAAACTTGAATCATCATCCACACTAAAGAGATCAGGGCAGAACTGGATTATCACAACAACACTGAACAATACATCAAAGACACCTGCATTGATGATAAGGCTAAAAGTTACAGGCGCTAAAAGCGGGAAAAGGATATTGCCGGTGTTTTACAGCGATAACTACATCTCTTTGATGCCTGGAGAAAAAAAGATCATTACAATTAGATTTAAGGATGTAGATACGCAAGGCGAGAAACCATCCGTACGGATCAGTGGTTTTAATATAATGGAATAATAAAAATAAAACGAAGTAAAATAATTGGGATGTTTGTTAAGCGAAACCGGTTATCTGTTGGCCGCCAACCTTCATTAATGGTATATCTTCTACTTTTGCTGCCTTATTAATTAAATTTATGGTATGAGACAACTATACTTTCTAATTGCACTTCTGTTAACAGGCTTTACTGCCGTTAAGGAAAATGATATTCACGAATGGCGCGGCAGGGACCGTGCCGGTATCTACCAGGAAAATAACCTGGTTAAACAATGGCCTGAAACCGGACCTAATGAGTTATGGACCATCGATGACACAGGTGATGGCTTTGTTTCACCTGTTTTTACCGGAGACTATTTTTACATCACAGGAGAAAAGGATTCTCTAACAAGCCTATACTGCTACAATCTTGACGGAATTCAGCAATGGAAGACTGCCCTGGGTCCGGAATGGATGCAGTCATATCCCGGAACAAGATCAGCAGCTACGATAGCAGGGGACCTTATATATGCCGGAACAGGACGAGGAGACCTTTATTGTATTGACAGGAATACCGGGAAAATGGTATGGTCAAAGAATCTTCAGAGGGATTTCCAGGGTGTACTCCCACTTCATGGTCACTCCGAAGCCGCTCTTGTGGATGGAGACAGGGTATTCTGGACTCCCGGAGGAAAAGAGTATAATGTGGTTGCCCTTAACAGGTTTACAGGTGAAATCATCTGGCATAACAGTGGATTTGGTGAGAGATCGGCATATAACTCTCCAAAACTGATCAGACTTCCATCCAAAGATATAGTAGCTGCCTTTTCAGCATACCACCTGATGGGCTTTGATGCAGAAACAGGAAAGCTACTCTGGTCCCAGGAACAGGATAATTACCCGCCTGAAAAACGTTCACCCGGTTACGGTGATACTCACAGTAATACAATACTTTTCGATAAAGGATCAATCTACTATGTTGAAGGTGATGGTAACTGCACAGTTAGACTCGACCTCTCAGATGACGGCAACAGTATAAAAGAAGTATGGAGAAACAAAAGACTGGATGGCTTCATGGGAGGTGCAGTAAAAATCGGAGATTATCTTTACAGCAGCGCCTCTTCATCTCCCAACCTGTTCTCATTGAATACAGTTACAGGGACACTATGCGACTCCTTAAAGTCAGGAAGCGGTGCTCTTATAGCTGCTGATAACATGATGTATTATTACACACAAAGGGGGGAAATGATTTTGCTTTCCTATGATAATGGCAGTTTAAAAAAGGTT
>DATFLA010000681.1:0-11379 GCA_035268305.1 Bacteroidales bacterium
ATGTTTGCACTGATTGTGGTGCATGTGCCGATGTATGTCCGGTTGAAGCTATTCACCCGGAGTAATGCTAGTCCGGTTTAAAAATATTAGGGTGTCCCGTAAGACACCCTTTTTTATTAATATCTGCTTTAAAATATACCACAGGTAAATGACTTTTGGAAATGATTGTCTTCCTATTGAGGATTATATTTAGCTTTCTGCAGAATGCCCTGCAGATCGGCATCAGTCATAAGCTTACTAAGTTCTACCCCTCGGTTTTTAGACATATATGATTCAATGATCCTGAAGCCTATCCAGACTGTTGCCTTGCCAGGGGATTCGTTTGAGAAGAAAGTTGTAAAAGGAGCTTCCCCGGTAAGCTTCCTTATTGTGAACTGGTCGGTACTGAACAACAGCTTGTGCTCCACGAGGTACTGCCACATCTGGCCTTCATTGTTGCGGCAGAAATCCATCTGGGCAGGTGAGAATCCGAATATCAGTGTATCGGGTTTCTCAGGCATCATACATTTCTCGAAATATTTCAATTTACCCTCATGAAGCATTTCAGCAAGCACATTATCAGCAGGATAACCCTCTGATGAGAAATCCCATTCAGTTGATGCCCAGGCATACATACAATCAGGGACAATATAGGAAGGTGTCATCCGGTCCGACATGTATTTATATATCTGTAGACGAGGATAATATTCACAACCAGCTCCCAGATACCTGTCGAGACTGATACCGAGAACAGAATCCCCGGTTATGATGCTGTTATTAAATCCGGTAATACATGTACACACAGCAGGCACTGCCTTCATAGGGAAATAATAAAGGTAGTGCCTGAAAGCATTATCAAGATCGTTTTGAATGGAATTGACATCAGGATAAACCTTCATAGTGGCATTGTAAACTTCGTTATTTAGTTTATCGGTACAAAATCTTACAAGGAGATCGCCGAAAGAGTTCTCATTTATGTCACCTGTGTTAATAACATAACTGAAGAGCTGAAGGAAACTACCATATTTTGCTTTCAGCGCCGGTACCGAACTGATTATCTGATCAGGATTCAGACTGAATAGATCTTTTTCGAGACGTTTTATCTTTATATCAACATTTATCCCGGAGGTATTAATTTTGTAGGGATTTCTCTTACAAGAAATTACAACAGATATTAAAACAGTTAAAACCAACAGTGCTAACAGAATCTTTTTCATTCAAAACAATTTTTAATTCAAAATAGTCAGGCGCCTGCAAAATCCTTTAATTATCTGCAAATCAGCCAAAAGGCTCTGACATGCCAGGGTTTTACTCATCCTCTTTTCCGGGAGACTAAATTAATGACTTTTTCGTTTATTAGTCTGCAAATAAGAACGTCTCATATACTTCATTATTATTTGTTATTTTTACGATTGTTTAAAACAAAAGGCAGATAACCATGAACAAGAATACAACAACGACCAGGAAATATATCATAATCACGGCTTTAGCGGCAGTTCTGGTCCTGCCACATAACAAGTTGTTTGCCCAGCAGAAAATTAGTTTTGGTGTTCATGCTGACCCGCTGATAAGCTGGTTTTCAACTGATGTCAGGGGAGTGACGAACAACGGGGCAAGAGCCGGGTTCAATTTCGGTTTAAACTTTTACAATTATTTTGCAAGGAACTATTCCTTTTCAACCGGAATAAGCCTTATCAGTGCCGGGGGCAGTCTCACCAATACTGATACCACGGTTTATGAATTCTCCAATTACAGCGCCACAGTACCAGGAGGAAACCCGGTTATCTATAAAATCCAATACCTGTCAATACCACTGGGACTAAAGCTTCAGACCAACCAGATAGGGTATGTGACTTTTTTTACAGACCTTGGTCTTGATCCAAAGGTTGTAATAAGCAGTAAGGCAAATATACCTGTTCTCGACATAAATGGTGAGAATGCCTCGAAAGAGACCAATCTCTTCAACCTTTCCTATCATATCACTGCGGGAGTTGAGTATTCGCTAGGAGGTACAACAGCTCTTGTTGCAGGTATAGGTTTTGATAATAATTTCCTGGACATAACAAACGACAAAGGCCGGCTTAAGGACAAGGTCTCTCATAAACTTCTGAACTTCAGGCTTGGAATAAATTTCTAACCCGGATACAATGAAAATAACTCTTGCACAATTGAATTACCATATAGGTAATTTTTCGGGAAATAAGGAACTTATCTGCGATGCTATAGCGGAAGCGAAATCGGATGGCTCAGACCTTGTAATCTTTTCCGAACTATGTATTCCCGGGTATCCTCCGCTTGACCTTCTCGACCGGCAGGATTTCATTGAAAAGTGCAACGAGACAGTTTACGGGATAGCCAGGGAATGCAAGGGTATAGCGGCAATTGTGGGATCACCAACTATTAACGAAAACCCGGAAGGGAAAAAACTCTTCAACTCGGCACTTGTACTAAGTGAGGGTAAAATCATACAAAAAGTGAATAAGGCATTATTGCCAACATACGACATATTCGATGAATACAGGTATTTTGAACCTGAAACGGACTTTGCCATAGTGCCCTTTAAAGGTTTGAAAATAGCCCTTACTATATGTGAGGACCTGTGGGACGAACAGCCATTCGACAATGAATTTGAAAAATCGAGACTATATACTGTATCTCCTATGGAAGAGATATCAGTTTATAACCCTGACCTTATAATTAATATCTCTGCTTCTCCTTTTGCATATTCCAAGATAGAAGCAAGGGAGAATATTTTCATTTCAAAGGCAAAAAAATATAATATACCTGTCATTTCTGTTAACCAGGCCGGTGGCAATACCGAGTTAATATTCGATGGTGCTTCTATGGTTGTAAACAGGCACGGGGAGTTAGTTCACAGGCTACCCTTCTTTGAAGAAAAGGTTGAAACCTACAGCTGGGACGAAATAAGGTCAGAAGAAACAGGTTTCAGCTATATGCGTCCCGGCACAATATCACTAATACATGATGCACTCGTAACTGGTATTCGCGATTATTTCAGGAAGACAGGTTTCAAAACGGCAGTTGTGGGATTGTCAGGCGGTATTGACTCGGCTGTATGTGTGTGTCTTGCTGCAGAAGCCCTTGGCAGTGAAAATGTACGTGTCCTGCTGATGCCTTCCCGGTATTCCTCAGGTCATTCAGTTGATGATGCCACAGAACTCTCTGAAAATCTAGGCATAAGGTACGATATTGTGAAGATAGAAGAGCCCTTCCGGTCGTTTGAAAACATCCTTTCTCCACTGTTCGAAGGGAAAGCTGCCGATATTACGGAGGAAAATATACAGGCCAGGATTAGAGCTATTCTCCTTATGGCAGTTTCAAACAAACATGGAAATATCCTGCTGAATACATCCAATAAAAGTGAAGCAGCTGTCGGATATGGTACTCTTTATGGTGATATGGCCGGCGGATTATCAGTGATAGGCGATGTATATAAGACAGATGTTTATGACCTTGCGCGGTTCATTAACAGGGATAAGGAGATCATACCCAACAACATAATTACAAAACCACCCTCTGCCGAGCTTCGTCCCGAACAGCTGGATTCTGACTCTCTTCCAGACTATAAAATACTGGATGCAATACTGTTCCGGTATATCGAATTGCAAAAACCGCCTGAAAAAATTGTCAGTGAAGGCTTTGATGAATCAACAGTAATGAGAGTTGTCAGGATGATTGACTTCAATGAATACAAAAGATACCAGGCTCCACCTATACTCAGGATCTCATCCAAGGCCTTTGGTGCAGGCAGAAGAATGCCTCTTGCAGCCAGGTACTGATATTGCGCGTAAAACGGCTCTGAATAGCATCGGGGAACAAAAATATATTTTAAATGAAATGTTTTTTAGTCCTGTTCTTCATACCCTGCCCTGATAAAAATCTGTTCCATTGAATTTTACAACTCCCTACAAATGAATATGTTAAAAAATGTTAATTTAAAAATGTTTAAATTCTTTTTTTAACTTTGATATGTTTTTTAACATAATGATCTAATGCAATATAACAACCCCTTTATTGAACTATGTCTTGAAGGACCGTCTTCCATACTAAGAAGCCTCAACCAAAAAGACAAAGAGACACTTAATCAGCATCATACAATTCTTAACATAAAAAAAGGCAAGCAGGTTTTTAATGAAGGAGAAAAAACCAAAGGTCTTTTATGTCTTGCATCTGGCAAAGTTAAAGTTTACAGGGAAGGCGTAGGTGGGAGAGAACAGATCGTCAAACTTGTGAAACCCCAGGGGTTTATAGGATACAGGACATTATTTTCGGAACCGCACTGGCTTTTTTCTGCTACAGCACTTGAAGACACATCAGTATGTGTACTTGACAAAACTACTTTAATAAAGATACTTAAAAAGAATCCCGATCTGACAATTAAATTCATGAAACTCCTTACCGATGAACTTGTGTTTGCCAATCAAAGAATTGTTTCCCTCACCCAGAAACATATAAGGGGCAGGCTGGCGGAATCGTTGTTGATGCTCCGTGATACCTACGGACTTGAACCTGACGGGAGGACCATAAAAGTACTTTTGTCGAGGGAAGATGTTGCGAACCTGTCGAATATGACAACCTCAAATGCGATAAGGACTCTGTCTAACATGGCTTCCGAAGGCATTATCGAATTAAGGGGAAGAAGGATCAGTATCCTCAACAGTTCTGATCTTGAACACATCAGTGGTCTTGGATAGCAGCCTTCTGAATATTTAGTCCCTGAAGAATATCCTTTTAACCCTGCCCGGCACTGAAGTAAGTATCTCGTAAGGTATGGTACCGCAGATACCGGCTATCTCGTCAATTGGAATATTATTACCGAACACCTCTGCCTCATCACCTTCCTCAACATTAAGCCCGGTAACATCAACCATGCACATATCCATGCAGACATTTCCTATAACAGGCACCTTTCTCCCTTTAAGAAACAGGCTGCCATGCCTGTTTCCCAGTTTCCTGTTAAGGCCATCGGCGTATCCTACAGGTACTACAGCAATGATACGGTCAGTATCTGCCACATCGGCACAACCATAACCCACCGGATCTCCTTTCGGAACATGTTTTACCTGTGATACAGTTGTTACAAAACGCCCTGTTGTTTTCAGATTGAACCCTGGCATTAATCCGACACCATACATACCGATGCCCGGTCTTACCATATCGAACTGGTATTGGGGAAAGCGAGCGATGCCGGATGAGTTAAGTAAATGACGCAAGAAATAATGACCGGTTTTTTCTGCCAGTTTTCCCGTAACATTTTGAAAGGTCTCAGCCTGTTTATGTGTAAAGCTGTCGAGTGAAGAATCTTCACTGGCAGCCAGGTGTGAAAATACAGAAACTACCTTAACCGACTCGGTCTTCTTTATCAGTTCAGCCAGTTCATCTGTTTCACCGGGGAGAAAGCCCAGCCTGTGCATCCCGGTATCTATCTTGATATGGATGGGATAGCTTATCAGTCCGTGCCGGGAGGCTACTGAAGTAAATCGTCTGAACGAACTAAAACTGTATATTTCAGGTTCGAGGGAGTAACGGATCATCATTTCAGCGGCTGCCGGATCGGGGTTCATTACCATAACAGGAAGAGAAATACCACCATCTCTCAATACAACACCTTCGTCGGCATAGGCAACTGCAAGGTAATTCACACGCTGATATTCAAGCGACCGTGCAATCTCAACCGACCCGGCACCATAAGCAAAAGCCTTAACCATAGCCATAATCCGTGTCCCTGGTTCAAGATGCCTGCGAAACTCATTCAGGTTATGCTCCAGGGCATTCAGGTTGATCTCGAGAACAGTCTGATGTATCTGCTGCTCTAGCAGCCTTCCTATCCTTTCAAACTCGAAAATCCTGGCTCCCTTCAGGAGAATGGTTTCATCTTTAAGTGAAGAAATATCAAAACGTCTTATAAAATCATCTGTGGAACTGAAAAACTCGGCATTATCACCGAATAATGAGCTGTTTCTTTCAAGGCTCTCCCCTATTCCGATAAACCTGTTTATGCCGGTACGTGACACCAGCTCCGAGACCTCTTTAAAAAGCTCTTCTTCCGCTCGCCCGCTCTGTATAAAATCAGAAAGCACAAGTGTGCTTTTTCTAACCTGCTGTGACTTAAGGTAATCAAGAGCCATTCCAAGTGAACCCGGATCAGAATTATAATAATCTTCAATAAGCTGGCAGTTATTGATCCCGTTTTTAAGTTCCATCCTCATGGCGACGGAAACAAGTGAAACCAACCCTTTATCTATTATCTCCGGAGATGCACCGACGGCAAGGCATACCACTGCTACAGTAATAGCGTTTTCAACCGAAGCCCTGTCGGTAAAGGGTATCCTGAAATCAGAGGTGCGGTTATTATACGTTACACTAAACGGAGTCAAGCCGTTTTGCGATTCGCCTTTTTGAACAAAGGCTGCTGCATCCTTCCGTACTACTGACCAGTCAACAAGCCTTCCCTTTAGCATTCCGGGGTTATTTATTATCTCCGACCTTATAATATTATGATCTGAGCAATAAATGATAAGTGAGGCATCCCTGAACAGTACAAGCTTTTCCCTTGCCTTGGCCATGTCATCGGTGAAATTCTCCCTGTGTGCATCGCCTATATTTGTTATGACACCCACATCGGGTTTTATTATTCTTTGCAGTTTTTCCATCTCACCAGGCATGGATATACCAGCTTCAAACACTGCCATTTTGTATCGCTCATCAAGCTTAACCACGGAAAGAGGTACACCTACCTGTGAGTTGTAGCTTTTAGGACTTCTTATTACAGGCATACCGTTACCAAGTACATCGGCGAGCCACTCCTTAACAATCGTTTTACCGGCACTCCCGGTAACGGCGATTACTTTTGAGGTAAATGACTTCCTTATATGCGCAGCCAGCTTCTGAAGAGCTGACACAGAATTATCTGTCACAATAAAGGCTGCTTCCCCGAAATTTTCAATATCATCAGGACTCTTTTCAACAACAAATACCCTGATCCCGTTATTATAAAGGGGCTCCAGATAGTCATGACCATCATGGTTTTTTCCTCTAATGGCAAAAAATACAATTCCATCAATAAAGCTGAGCTGACGACTGTCAATAACAACCTCATGTACCGCGATATTACCCGGACCAATAAGTTTGCCGGCCACAACAGAGGCAATATCCGACGATTTAATGTTCAAAGTTTACTTGTTTTTAGCTTTATTATAGCAGTCCCTGCAAAGAGGTTCATACAAATTCTTTTCACCCAGGAGTACAACTCTGGGATCTTCTGTTTTCCTGAAAGAATAGTTTGCAAGATTTCCGCATCTCATGCAAATAGCGTGTACCTTGGTCACAAATTCGGCGATACAAATCAGTGCCGGCATGGGGCCGAAAGGTTTTCCCAAGAAGTCCATATCCAGACCGGCAACAATTATCCTTACACCACTGTCTGCCAGCTCATTACACACATCCACCAATGAATTATCAAAGAACTGGGCTTCATCGATACCTATCACATCCACTTCACCGGCAAGTAATAAAATAGCTGATGCATTATCGACAGGAGTAGATACAATAGATTTATCATCATGAGACACTACCCTGGTTTCAGAATAGCGTTTGTCGAGGGAAGGTTTAAAAATAACAACATTCAAACCTGCAAACTGGGCCCGCCTGAGTCGTCTGATCAACTCTTCAGTCTTACCGGAGAACATAGACCCTGTAATTACCTCTACAGACCCTCTTTTACCTGTCGTCGTGACTGAATTTTCAAGAAATTCCATTTATAAATTGTATGTGTTGCCGGTACGTAAATTGAGAAATTTCCGTTATGACTAATATAATTATAGTTACTTTTGCAAAATAAGGAAAATGCTTTGGTATATTAACATCAAATTGTATGGATTTCAATGCGACCATAGATTTAATTATAAAAGATCTTAATGAAGCACGTGAAATCATTGATGATCTTAAGAGGTATCCTGGGGTGCCTGCAATACAGGTTGAACTTGCAAAATCGAAGTGCAGGAATGCCGGCGAAATAATTTCACTCCTGAAACACCTGCAGGAAGATAACATTCCTGAAACGGCTGAAATGAAGCCTGTTATACCGCTTATAAAAGACGATAAAGCAGTTCGCCGGGAGTTTATTCCTTCCTCAGATTCAGTGCCTGCAGCTTCAGAACCTGAGGAAAAATCTCATCCCTTCAGCCAGACAGAGGACCAGGAAGTTATACTACCCGACAAGAAAAACAATGTTTCAATGAATAGAGAAAAGGAAAGTGGATCAGGTATTATTGCTGATAAATTTAGCAACCTGTCGACAAGTTTAAACGAACAGGTAGGTGGGAAAAAAGGAGATGATGATATCGGTGGTGTTTTAAAAACAAAGCCTCTGGCAGATCTCTCCGATGCCATCGGGATAAATGACCGTTTCATGTTTATCAGGGAGATCTTCGATGGCAACAGGGACGCTTATAATCAGGCCATCAGCAGGCTCAACAGCGCTGCAAACATGGATGATGCCAAAGCAGTAATAACAGGTTATCCCGGTGGTAAATCAGGAAATGAAGCTGTGAAGCAGCTTCTTGATCTTGTAAAACGAAAATTACCGCATAATGAGTAAGCTTGTCCTTGTACCCACTCCGATCGGCAATCTTAAGGATATAACGTTAAGGGCTCTCGAAGTGCTTGAATCTGCTGACCTCATTCTTGCCGAGGATACAAGGCAGACCAGGAAGCTGCTCAGTCACTATAATATAAATACTCCGCTTCAGTCGCATCATATGTTCAATGAACACAGAAGCGTAGATACAATAAGTGAAAAAATACATGCAGGACAGACAATTGCACTTGTTTCGGACGCAGGTACACCGGGTATCTCTGATCCAGGGTTTCTTCTTGTCAGGACCTGCCTGGAAAAAGGGATAACCGTAGAGACACTCCCCGGTGCAACAGCGTTTATTCCAGCTCTTGTAAATTCGGGACTCCCATGTGACAGGTTCTGTTTTGAAGGTTTCCTCCCGGCCAAAAAAGGCAAAAACAAAAAAATAAGTGCACTGGCAGAAGAGACAAGAACAATAATTTTCTATGAATCACCATACCGGCTTGTTAAAACACTCAACGACATTGCAACTCATTTTGGCTCTGAGAGAGAAGCATGTGTTTCGAGGGAACTGACAAAGGTATACGAGGAAAATGTAAGGGGTACTCTTTCTGAACTATCTGAACATTACAGTCAAAATCCCCCAAAAGGTGAAATAGTTATTGTTGTTTCAGGTCGGAAGTAACTTTTAAATTGTTATTTTCGTTTTACCTTAAAAAGAGTAAGCGAAATGAAACAAACCGTCCTGATTATCCTGATACTCGCATTTACTTCAGCCATTTCAAACGGACAAACTTTAAAAGGTAAAATTGTTAACCAGTCGGGGCAACCGGTCCAGTATGCTACAGTTTATATCCGCGAGCTAAAACAGGGAACCACAGCCAATGCCAGGGGTGATTATGAAATAAAACTACCTGCCGGGACATACACCGTAACCTACCAGAGTCTTGGTTTTCAGCCTGTAACACGGAATATTGCTCTTTCAACAACCACAATCACCCAGAATATAACGTTGCCGCTTCAGTATTACCAGATACCCGAAGTAAGAATATCTGCTTCAGGGGAAGATCCGGCATATGCCATTATGCGAAAAGCAATCGGCATGGCTCCGTATTACCTGAATAACATAAGTTACTACAAGGCACAGGTTTATCTGAAAGGGGACCTTGTGATAAACAGGATTCCCAGGATAATGAAAAAATCGCTTAAGATGGAAGCTTCCGGCGATAATGCCACTATCAGTGCCGGTGGCAAAGCAGGTAATAATGAAAAGGTTATAAAAGAGGGAGACACATATCTCATGGAATCACTTAACGAGATAGAATTCACTGCTCCCGACAAATACTTCCAGAGAGTACTGTCGTACAACAGTACATTCCCAAATCAGGGGAACCAGATATCACCAATGAGTTTTATCGAAGCAAGCTTTTACCAGCCGGTAATAGCCGACATCGCAATATCACCGCTGTCTCCTGATTCCTTTTCACACTATAATTTCAGGTACGAAGGAGCATCATCACAGGGCAATTACACAATTAATAAGATAAAGGTTATTCCCAAAAGGAAAAGCCAGCAACTATTTGAAGGTACCATATATATCATAGAGAACCTCTGGTGCCTGTATAGTGTGGATCTCACCAATAATAATCTTGCCGGTACAATAAGGATACAACAGATGTATATACCTGTGCAGGACAATATATGGCTACCTGTAAGTCATAAGTTTGAAATAAAGATCTCCATAATCGGTTTTAAGGCAGATGTCGGATATACAAGTTCTGTAAAATATGAAGAAGTGAAACCGAACCAGGACCTAACTATTCCAAAAGAAATAAATTTAACGGGGATTGCTAAGCCAGCAGCGGAGGCATCTAATGATACAGTACCTGTCTCAAAGAATAAAGAGAAGATTGATAAAATACTTCAAAAGGATGAACTCTCAAACAGGGATATGATCAAACTGTCGCGGCTTATGGAGAAAGAATCAGAGAACAGCATGCCCGACAGCACTAAAAACAACCTTGAAATAAAGGATCATACTAAACAGATTATTGAAAAAGATGCCGGTAAAAAGGACAGTACCTACTGGTCACAGATAAGACCTGTTCCCCTTTCAGATATTGAAAAAAAGAGTATCAGGGTCAGGGACAGTATCAGGGAGGTGAATAATCTTCTGATAAGCAGGAACGATTCAATACCTTTAACAACAGCCCAGAAGAAGAAGAAATTCATGAGTGGTATAAGAAACCTTTCTTTCGGACATACCTGGACCGACACATTGGGGCTGAGGTTTCATTTCAGCGGATTCATTGAGCCCAAAAACCTTAGCTTCAATACTGTTGACGGTTTTGTTTACGGTTTGAATTTCCGCCTCTCGAAACGATGGAAGAACAACAGGTCCCTGTCTGTTAATCCTGATATAAGCTGGGCTTTCAGCAGGGCACAACTGATGTGGAAGCTAAATTCGTATTACAGATTTAACGGGATGAAGCAACGTCAGGTCTACTTTAGAGCAGGTATGGTAAGTACTGATATAAGCAGTGCAGGAAGTATCAATCCTTTCCTTAACAGTGTCACATCGCTTTTTTTCCGCAGGAATTATCTTAAACTATACGGGGCTGACTATCTATCACTGGGATATATGAGTGAGATTGTAAATGGCTTCAATATTGAGATAAGGGCAACGGCAGAAAACAGGAAAGTGCTTAATAACAACACAGATTTTTCCATTTTTCGACCATCCATCGATTATACAGACAATATACCTGTAAATGAATACCTTGCTCCGGGATCTGATCCTT
>DATFLA010000682.1:0-5950 GCA_035268305.1 Bacteroidales bacterium
GGATTTTATTCCGACATTGAGATGGATAGCATTCCGAAAGGTCTGAGCGAAGAGGTTATCAGGATGATTTCCGCGAAGAAGAATGAACCTGACTGGCTTCTTGAGTTCCGTCTTAAATCATACAGGCACTGGGTTACAAAGAAGATGCCAGGGTGGGCTAATCTTAAGGTACCTTCAATAAACTACCAGGATATAATATATTATGCGGCTCCGAAACAAAGAAAAGCCCTTGACAGTCTTGATGATATAGATCCGGAGCTTAAGAAGACTTTCGACAAACTCGGAATTCCTCTTGAGGAGCAGAAGCACCTGGCAGGGGTGGCAGTTGATGCAGTTATGGACAGTGTCTCGGTAAAGACCACATTCAAGGAGACACTGGCCGAACTGGGTATTATCTTTTGTTCCTTCAGCGAAGCTGTAAGGGAATACCCTGACCTGGTGAAGAGGTATATGGGTACAGTGGTTCCCTACACAGACAACTACTTTGCTTCTCTTAATTCGGCTGTTTTCAGCGACGGATCATTCTGCTATATACCCAAGGGAGTAAGGTGCCCGATGGAGTTATCCACATATTTCAGGATCAACGCTGCCAATACAGGTCAGTTTGAAAGGACCCTCCTGATAGCTGATGAGGAAGCTTACGTGAGTTATCTTGAAGGATGTACTGCTCCGCAGCGTGATGAAAACCAGCTGCATGCCGCCATAGTGGAGATTGTAGCCGAGAAGAATGCAGAAGTAAAATATTCAACTGTTCAGAACTGGTACCCGGGCGATAAGGATGGTAAGGGTGGTGTGTTTAATTTTGTAACGAAACGCGGTATGTGTAAAGGTGAAAACTCAAAGATATCGTGGACACAGATTGAGACAGGTTCGGCAATAACATGGAAATACCCTTCATGTATTTTGAGAGGTGATAACTCCTCAGGTGAATTTTATTCGGTAGCCGTTACAAATAACCACCAGCAGGCCGATACAGGTACCAAGATGACACATATAGGGAAAAACACGAAAAGTACTATAGTATCGAAGGGTATCTCAGCCGGCAGGAGCCAGAATAGTTACAGGGGACTTGTCAAGGTGTTGAAGAACGCAACAAATGCGAGAAATTATTCACAGTGCGATTCCCTTCTTATGGGTGACAGATGCGGGGCACATACTTTCCCTTACCTCGAAGTTGATAATCAGTCAGCCATAGTTGAACACGAAGCAACAACTTCCAAGATAGGAGAAGACCAGATATTCTATTGCAACCAGAGAGGTATATCAACAGAGGATGCAATAGGGCTAATTGTAAACGGATATGCACGTGAAGTGCTTAATAAGCTCCCGATGGAATTCGCTGTCGAAGCGCAGAAACTGCTTCAGATAAGCCTTGAGGGCAGCGTAGGTTAAATATTATATAAATTTATTATGCTTGTTATTGAAAATTTAAAAGCAGCTATAAACGGCAAAAATATCTTAAAAGGGATCAGCCTTGAAGTAAAGCCTGGAGAGATACATGCCCTGATGGGACCAAATGGTTCCGGAAAGAGTACTCTTGCAGCAGTTCTTGCAGGCCGGGAATATGTTGAAGTGACTGAGGGATCTGTGAAATATAACGGCCAGGATCTTTTGGCCATGGCGGCAGAGGACAGGTCAAAGGAAGGGTTATTTCTTGGTTTCCAGTATCCTATAGAAATACCCGGGGTCAGCATGGTTAACTTTATGAAGACTGCTGTTAACGAACACCGGAAACATAAAGGCCTTGAACCATTATCGGCATCAGATTTTCTGAAATTGATGCGGGATAAAAAAGAGCTTGTGGAGATCGATTCCAAACTGGCTAACAGGTCGGTTAATGAAGGTTTCTCGGGTGGAGAAAAAAAGAAAAATGAGATTTTCCAGATGGCTATGCTGGAACCGATGCTTGCGATACTCGATGAAACAGATTCAGGTCTTGATATAGATGCCCTGCGTATTGTGGCAAACGGTGTAAATAAACTGAAGAAACCCGATAACTCTTTTATAGTGATTACGCATTACCAGCGCTTACTGGATTATATAGTTCCCGATATAGTACATGTTATGTACGACGGCAAGATAGTTAAGACAGCAGGGAAAGAGCTTGCCCTTGAACTGGAAGAGAAGGGATACGACTGGATAAAAAAGGAAGTTGAAAATAGTTTTGTGGCATGAGTGTAAGTACTGAAATAGCCGAAAGGTACCTCTCGATCTATACGGAGAATATTGAAAAGATCTCAGGTAATTCCTCTGACTACATTAATTCTTTCAGGAAAGAAGCATTTGAGAAATTCAGGGAACTTGGCGTGCCGACAAAAAAGAATGAAGCTTACAAGTACACCAACCTGAATATATTCTTTGACCACGATTATAAGAATTATTTTATCCCTGTAACTTCTGATTTTGTCAGGGCAGAAGAATTCCGGTGCGATGTTGCAAATCTCGATACTCACGGGATAGTATTGCTGAACGGCTTTTATCCGACTATAAACGGTAAGCTCAGGCAGTTGCCGGGGGGGATAATAGTGGGAAGCCTTAATGAGGCTGCTGCTAAATATCCAGGTCTGATAAGGGAACATTATGGTAAATATGCCGACAGTGCCACCGACGGACTTATACACCTGAATACGGCAATGGCTCCGGATGGCATGTTCATGTATGTTCCGGAGGGTGCGGTCCTTTCGAAACCTGTTCAGATAGTTAACCTTGTCTATTCGGAAGAGGATATATTCAACCAGCACAGGAACCTTATAATAGTTGAAAAGAACGCTGAAGCTTCTGTAATGGTGTGCGATCATACCCTTTCGCCTAATAAATTTCTTACTAATGCCGTAACGGAAGTATTTGTCGGGGAGAATTCTCATTTCGACCTGATAAGAGTGCAGAATGAACATAACAATGCCGGCAAGATTACTCATACATTTATTCACCAGGAGAAAGACAGCGTGGCTTCATCCAATAATATAACTCTTCACGGGGGACTTGTAAGAAACAGTACATACCATTACCTGGGTGGCCAGGGTGCTGAAACAATGTCATACGGACTTTTCCTGACAGATAAATGGCAGCATGTCGATAATTATGTCAGTGTCGATCATGCTTTCCCGAACTGCAGCAGTAACCAGTTGTTCAAGGGCGTTCTTGATGATATGTCAACAGGTTCCTTTAATGGTCGCATACTTGTACGACAGGATTCACAGGGAACCCTTGCTTACCAGAGGAATAATAATATTATTCTTACCGATGATGCCAAAATGGACAGTAAACCCCAGCTTGAGATATATGCCGATGATGTAAAATGCAGTCACGGAGCAACAGTTGGTCAGATTGACGAAGACGCGCTCTTCTACATGAGAGCCAGGGGCATAAATACCCGTGAAGCAAGGCTTATGCTTATGTTCGGTTTTGCCCATGAGGTGATCCAGAACCTTAAAATCGAAGCATTGCGCGAAAGACTTGATAACCTTGTTATGCAACGACTCAGGGGTGAATTATCAAGATGTGCCAGCTGCGTTGTGAAATGCGGATAAATATTCGAAGGGAAAGTGAAAGATATAAATGAAATAAGAGCTGATTTCCCAATCCTGGGCAGGGAGGTTTACGGCAAACCGCTTGTTTATTTTGATAACGGTGCAACAACTCAGAAACCGGTGAGTGTAATTGATGCGGTTAATGAAGTCTATACTTCATATAATGCAAATATTCACCGTGGTGTGCATTTCCTGAGCGACCTTGCCTCCGAAGCTTATGAGAATGCCAGGGAGACTGTACGCTCATTTATTAATGCAGGCAGGAGGGAAGAGGTCGTTTTTACATCCGGCACTACAGGCTCAATAAACGGTATCGCTTTTTCTTTCGGGGAACATTATGTCAAACCCGGCGACGAGATTATAATAAGCCATCTTGAACATCATGCCAATATAGTACCATGGCAGATGTTGTGTGAACGTAAGAGAGCGGTGCTGAAGGTTATTCCTGTTGACGAAAATGGAGATATACAACTGGAGGAATACTACAGGATGTTATCACCAAAGACACGCCTGGTCTCTGTTGCCCAGGTATCAAATACCCTCGGAACAATCCTGCCTCTCGGTGATATAATATCAGCAGCCCATGCTATGGATATCCCCGTTCTGGTAGACGGGGCACAGGGAATACAACATGGGTATGTTGATGTAAACAGCATGGATTGTGACTTTTATGTCTTTTCAGGACATAAGATTTATGGTCCGACAGGAATAGGAGTTTTATATGGCAGGGAAAAATGGCTCAATGAACTTCCCCCGTTCCAGGGTGGTGGCGACATGGTGGACCAGGTTACATTTGAAAAAACGACCTATAATGAACTCCCGTTTAAGTTTGAAGCCGGTACAACAAATTACCCTGCTGCCATAGGACTGGCTGCTGCCCTCGATTATGTTACCCAGACGGGAAGGGAGGATATAGTCCGGCGTGAAGAGCAACTCCTTAAATACGCCACCACAAAACTATCAGAAATAGAAGGACTTACGATATACGGCAATTCAAAAAATAAAATACCTACAATTTCTTTCCTTCTTAAAGACATTCACCAGTATGATACCGGTATGGTGCTCGACAAGATGGGTATTGCAGTAAGAACCGGGACACACTGTGCCCAGCCTGTTATGGACAGGTATGGAATTGATGGAACAGTAAGGGCTTCCCTCTGCTTCTACAACACAAATGAAGAGATTGACAGACTGGCCGAAGGACTGGAAAGGGTTAAAAAAATGTTTGAGTAACGGAGTTTTTATGACTATCAACGAAACACAGGATAAGATCATTGATGAATTTTCCATGTTCGAGGACTGGATGGACAAGTATAACCTGTTGATCGATATCGGTAAGGATCTTACCGTAATCGATCCGCGTTACAAGGTAAAAGACTTTCTTATAGAGGGATGCCAGTCTAAAGTATGGCTCCATCCTGAATATAACGGAAAAATAATTTCATTCAGCGCCGACAGCGATGCAATAATAACACGGGGAATAGTTGCACTCCTTATAAGGGTGCTCTCAGGACATACTCCGGATGAGATATTGTCTGCCGATCTTTATTTTATAGACACGATAGGGCTGCGACAGAATCTTTCACCGACACGTTCAAACGGACTGCTTTCGATGGTACGCCAGATAAAACTCTATGCAATGGCATACAGTGCAGTAAATAAATAATAAATCTATACTATGGATCCGTCAGAACAGCTTGAAATAGAATCAAGGATCACCGGTGTGCTGAAAAGTATATTCGATCCGGAGATACCTGTTAATATATACGATCTGGGACTTATTTATGAAATAAACCTGGATGAAGATCATATTGCTCATATTACAATGACACTTACCGCACCCAACTGTCCTCTGGCTGAAGAGCTCGTGGAAGAGGTTAAGTATAAGGTAGGCGGTACAAAGGGGGTAAAGGAATGTGACCTCAACCTTACTTTTAATCCCCCATGGGATAAAAATATGCTCAGCGAGGAGGCAAAGCTGCAGCTGGGCTTCCTGTAATTAACATATGAATAAATGACCGGGTCAGATACAAGGATAATTACAGAACTGATCAGGGACAAAGTCTTTTCACTGGGATTTGACCTCTGTGGTATCGCCAGGGCGCGATCGCTTGACCACAGGCGGGATGTGCTTGAAAAATGGTGTTCGGATGGAATGAATGCAGAGATGCATTACCTTGAGCGTAATACCGGCAGGAGATCGGATCCCCGTATCCTCGTCCCTGGTGCCGAATCAATGATAGTCACAGGTCTGAATTATTATACAGGCAACCCTGTAACACCTCCCGGCTCACCTGTAATTTCGAGGTATGCCTATGGTACCGATTATCATTTGATTATAGGGCAGAAACTTGATATGCTTCTTGACTTTATTAAGTCAGAAGCAGAAGAGGTTGAGGGCAAGCCTTATGTCGATTCCG
>DATFLA010000683.1:0-5105 GCA_035268305.1 Bacteroidales bacterium
ATGAGAGCCCTTGAGGATGTTGTCAGATCAGGCAAGGTAAGGTATATAGGGGTGAGCAATCATCCGGCATGGATGGTAACAAAAGCAAACGGTATTTCCGATAAATTCGGATGGTCTAAATTTGTCGCATCTCAGAACTTCTACAGCATAGCTGCACGTGATGTAGAAAGAGAGATAGTTCCCATGGCTCTTAGTGAAGGAATAGGTATAATGCCATGGAGCCCCCTTGCAGGCGGTTTCCTTTCAGGCAAATTCAGAAGGGATAAAAAGGCTGAAGGAGACAGCAGGAGGGTTAGTTTTGATTTTCCGCCTATAGATAAAGAGAAAGCTTATGATCTTGTGGACCTGATGTCCCGTATCGGGGAAAATCATAATGCATCACCGGCCAGGGTAGCTCTTGCATGGGTCAGGAACATGCCGGGTGTCACAAGTGTCATTATCGGCGCCCGTACCGAAGAACAGCTCGAGGATAACCTTGCGAGTACCAGGCTGGAACTGACAGCTGATGAATTACATGAACTTAATGAAATGAGTAAACTGGTTAAGGAATACCCAGGATGGATGGTGGAACGTCAGCTGATGGGTCGTTTCCCGGAAGAAAAATAAACCATTGTTTGCCCGGACTATACTGATAGTCGCGGAAGGAGCTCCGGCAGACATTTTTTTCAGTCCCTGTAATGCATTTTTTTAACTGTTGACAAAATTATTAATGCAGATCAGTTAATTATTGGGGCATGTAAGTAAACATGTTTTTGTAAATTTGATACCAATACAGCCTATGAAAAATTTTCTGTTTATTTCTTAGTGTGTAAAGATTGTATAACAGTATTTTAAAAAGCATTCTGCAAATGAAAAAAATCTTTGTGCTCCTGCAACTGATTGTATTGCTCTCGGGTTGTGTTGGGAACAACAGGAACCTTCAGGAGAAACTA
This sequence comes from Bacteroidales bacterium, assembly GCA_035268305.1. GTDB lineage: Bacteria > Bacteroidota > Bacteroidia > Bacteroidales > VadinHA17 > LD21. The sequence continues at coordinate 933 of DATFLA010000683.1, forward strand.
CTTGATAATAAAATAAATGAAGGACTAAAATCCGGAATACGTTATGATTCTGTACTTCTCGGGCTTCGTCTTGGCGACTCTTTGAAAATGATAAATGAAAAACTTCGGGTTCTTGTCGAAAAGAAAGATCTTAATATTAATTCTTCAGGACAATACGAATATACTTATTCGTTCAGTGGTCCGGGTAATTCTGTTGTTGAGGCACAGGCAACCCTGAAACAAAATTACTATGGTGACAGATTATACCAGCTCACATTAAGGGTGACTTCGACGGATCCTTCCATATCATTCCCTCCTGTACTTGAACTCAGCCTTCTTGATAACTATACTAAGAAATATGGTGATGACTATATCAGTAGTAATACCAAAATAAAGGAATATAATAATTATAAAGATTATTGCTGGATTAAGGGCAACAGGATGACGGAATTGAAGCTGACCACCGGAGCTGTTCTTGTAATTTTTACCGATCTGATAACGCAGAAATTCCTGGATTCACAGGCAAAGTCAGGAAGAAAAACTAATCCGGAATGAACTGCATTATGTTGTATAACAATTTGAGAGTCTTTTTACAGGTTCCTTTCTTTACCAAAAATCCTACTCTATTACGGTAGTAAGAGTTATAAATCCTTACATTCAGGTACTGTCTGAACAAACTGATTATCCAAATCCACTTGTCCCATTAAAACGTATTTGACAGATCCCCATTTTTGTTAAGTTAAATCTGAACCATTAAGTTCCAGTTTTGTTGAAATTTTATAAAAATGTTTTTGACATAAAAAATTGACATAAATGGACATTGTTGACATTGGAGAGGCAAAAAAAACTGAGAATAAGGATTTGTTTAAAAAACTGGAGTCTTCTGAGGAAGGACTGAGTCAAAAGGAAGCTGATTCAAGAATCAGCAAATTTGGATATAATAAATTGCATGAACACAGGAAAAGTAAATTGCTGAGTCTTTTATCATATTTCTGGGGGCCGATACCCTGGATGATAGAAATAGCAGCAATTTTGTCACTTGTTGTAAAGCATATTTCTGATTTCTATATTATAACCGCATTACTGCTTTTCAATGCCCTGCTGGGGTTCTGGCAGGAAATGAAGGCGACAAATGCCCTTGATGCGCTTAAAGCTCAGCTTGCACTTAAGGCACTCGTTAAAAGAGATGGTAAATGGAAGGAGGTTGCCGCTTCGGTTTTAGTCCCGGGCGACATAATCAAAGTAAGATTCGGGGATATAATACCTGCAGATATCAAGCTGCTGGAAGGTGATTTTGTCAGCATAGACCAGTCAGCTATAACAGGAGAATCTTTACCTGTAAATAAATCTCCGGATGATATATGCTACTCCGGCACAATAGTCAAACAGGGAGAGATGACAGGTGTCGTTACCGCAACAGGAGATAAATCCTATTTTGGTAAGACAGCAGATCTTGTATCTGATGCCGGGGCCACTTCACATTTCCAGAAAGCGGTTATAAATATAGGCGATTACCTGATTTATCTTAGTATAGGTCTTGTTGCCGTTATGTTCTTCGTGCAGCTTCTCAGGGGCGACAATATACTTACCCTGGTCCAGTTTGCACTGATCCTGACTGTTGCTTCAATACCAGTGGCAATGCCGGCCGTGTTATCCGTTACAATGGCAGTGGGAGCTCTGAAGCTTTCGAAAAACAAAGTCATTGTATCACGCCTTGAAGTGATAGAAGAAGCAGCAGGTATGGATATATTGTGTTCAGACAAAACAGGCACACTGACGCAGAATAAAATTACTCTTGGCGAATCTGTTTTATTCAGGAGCAAAGATGAACAGGAACTCATTCGATATGCTGCCCTGGCATCAGAGACTGATACTCACGATGCTATTGATGCTACTGTGGTGTCTGGACTAAAAGATGTTGATATACTGAAATCGTACAGACTAAAGAAATATGTTCCGTTTGATCCTGTAAGAAAACGTACGGAAGCTGTTGTTGAGAAGGATGGTAATGAGTTTTCTGTAACAAAGGGAGCAACCCAGGTAATAGAAGGGTTGTGCAACTTGGATGATGCCGGTCATAAGACTATTGAGAAAAAGGTCAGCGAATATGCATCAAGGGGCTACAAGACACTTGCAGTAGCCAGAAAGGAGAATGACGGAGATTATGAGTTCCTGGGGATATTAACACTTTTCGATCCTCCCCGTGAAGACTCAGCTGAAACAATAAAAGAAGCAAAACAATATGGTATAAAGGTTAAGATGGTAACAGGCGACAATGTGGCAATAGCCTCTGAGATATCAGGCAAACTTGGGCTGGGACGCAATATCCATCGTGTTAATAATATTTTTACAAGCGATGCCGATATAAAACATCCTGGAAGACAACTTGAAAAACAGGTTGAAGCTGCCGATGGTTTTGCAGAAGTGTTTCCTGAGCATAAATATGGTATTGTCAGGGCTTTACAGGCTGCAAACCACATTACGGGAATGACAGGGGACGGTGTTAATGATGCCCCTGCCCTTAAACAGGCCGATATAGGAATAGCTGTGAGCGGAGCTACCGATGCAGCACGCGCGGCAGCTGACCTTATACTTACAATGCCGGGCCTGTCTGTTATAATTAAGGCGATTTCAGAAGCAAGGAAGATATTTGAAAGGATGAACAGCTATGCTATGTACAGGATAATTGAGACTATCCGCATAATGTTCTTTGTTGTCCTGGCCATGTCAATATATAATTTCTACCCGATAACTGCGCTTATGATCATCCTGCTTGCTTTCTTCAATGATGTACCCATAATGGCTATTGCCTATGATAATACCTTCCTTAGCAAGAAGCCGAATAAATGGGAAATGTCAAAGATACTGAGTATCTCTACAGTACTCGGACTGATAGGCGTGACGGAAACATTCGGTATTTTATTGATAGCAAGGGAATATTTTCATATGGATATACAGCATATCCAGACACTTGTTTTCCTGAAACTGGCTGTCGCAGGACACCTTACATTGTTTGTTACACGTACAAGGGGCCCGTTTTATAAAAAGCCCTACCCGGCACCAATTTTACTGTGGTCGGCTGTTGTGACAAAAATAATCGCTACCTTGTTTGTGTTGTATCCATTCGGTCTTATCACACCTCTGGGTCTTAAGGAAGTACTTTTTATCTGGGGCTATTGTATCGTCTGGATATTTATTGAGGACCTTGTAAAACAGATTATGTATCGTCACAGGCTTTACGTAGGTAATAAGGCTCACAGACGGTTTATTTCAGTAATTAAAAGATCTGTAAATGTTTAATAAATATAAGTAGTTAAAAATCATGAAAGACGAAAAATCAGAAGCTGAACTTGAACAATTTATACAGAAGCTTGAAACAGTAAGTGGTATCGAAAGAGAACGTATTAGAAAGGAACTTGTTAAAAACGGTGAGGATACGATACCACATTTTCTTAAATTACTTAATCACCAGAAGTCCTTTTTAAGGTGGGAAGCAATGAAGGGACTGAGTGAAATCAGTTCTCATTCACTTATACCTGTATTCCTTGAATACCTCGAGTCAGAAGAAAGGGACCTGAGCTGGCTGGCAGAGGAAGGACTGATAAACATAGGAAGAAATTCTGTTATTCCTGTTCTGGAATTACTCATGGACAAAGCTGATTCTGTCTTTGTCCTTTCATCAGCCCATCATATTTTCTTTGAATTATTCAGGGAAAACCAGCTTCCTGAAGATTCTCCTGTTAAAAGTTTATTGCCTCTGCTTAATAAAACAGGTAAGAAGGAAGTTATTGAAGTGGCTGTTTTTAAGGTGCTGAATGAATTAAAACATGGAAAATAAAATAATTGTTCACCAACAATATTAAATTAGGCTGTCATTTTTATCTAATACACAATACGGCGATCAGGGAGAATGATTTATTGATAATTCCCTGATCGCCGCTTTTTGTCTTACGCTTTTAAACACAAAGGCGCTACTTTTCAACAATGCTTGAATATTATTAACCCTGTTATTACCTTCCCGCTTAATTAACAAAAAAACCTATGAAACGAAAACTATTCTCATCTGTTGTCCTGTTCCTGTTTATATGTGGCATGTCGGCCGCACAGGAAAAGAAAGTCTATACAAGTGCTGATTATGACCATGCAGCTTCATTGCTTGGTTCTAATGTTGCAAGTTTTATTGATAATGATATC
>DATFLA010000684.1:0-3916 GCA_035268305.1 Bacteroidales bacterium
CGGGCCGGGAGGACTATTTGGAAAATGCCGAAAAAGCAGTCCCTTTTACATCAGGATGGCTGTTCAGGCCTCCTTATGGGCACCTGACTCCGGGTCAGTACCATGCACTCTCGAAAAAGTACAGGATTATACTGTGGGATATTATGCCTTATGACTTTGATTCTTCACTAAATCCTGAAGATTCACTTGATATCCTGGTGAAAGGGATGCGTAATGGTTCAATAATAGTTTTGCATGACAGGCCCGGAAGTTCGGTGCACAAATACCTTGATGAATTTATTGACAGATCACTCCACAAGGGATACAGGTTTGTAACTGTTCCGGGTATTTTGTAGAAAGCTGTTAAAACGCACGAATTTCTTATCAGGTTCAGCAGAAAAAGGCTGCAGCCCTTGAAAAAACTCTTTCAAAGCTCCTGTTGACTTCAGAGCTTAATGGTGAATTGAAAACAGGAAAAGGATTTTCATGTGAATATGCATAGCTGAAATCCCATACTTCAGCCGGTTGATGTTTCTTTGTATTAAGAGTGGCCAGTACTCCGGAAGCGGGAATAACAGTGTCATTTTTCAATGTAATGGACTGTATCTGGTCCCGCAGTTTGTTCAGTATGTTTTCCCTGAATTTTCTGAACCTTCCAAAGTCTATCATCGATCTGAATGCCATACCAAGAGACGTGTTTTTCAGAAAATCCGTCACCGGTCCCTTACCCCTGAGACTTTTTTCAAAATCATTCATGTAATAGCTGTATACAATATCAAAGGCTTTGCTGTCCATAATAAGTTTCGATGATCCTTTCATGGAACTGAAAACAGATCCGCCACAAAAGATGAAGAGCTTGGTGTCGGTGAACAAATCATCTGTATTTCCCATAAGAAGGATCTCTGCAAGGAATGCACCTATTGAATAGGCAAATATATTAATGTTGCTGTTACTGGGTATTACCCGGTGTTCTCCTGCCTTTATGCTTTTAACCAGAGAAATTATATCGGCGGCAGTCTGGTAACCTGAATTAAAGAACCGGAACGGATATTCGGTCAGACGTGTGCTCAGGGCAGCGTTCGCAAAGCTTGACATCATTATGTCTCCGCCTGTCATCAGCCTGTTATTCATAATGGGGACCATCTTTCTGGGATCGCGCCATGCGTCGGGTGACCTGTTTATATGGAAGGAGATGGGGAAAAGTATCACATGACTCCCGGTTTTTTCAGCAAGTGAAGTTGCCCAGACCAGGTACTTTACCCATGATCTTTCATTTAAACCGTGCAGCAGGAGAATAACATCCCCCGTAGTTTTCATGGAGGGGGAGAAAACAGGGTAGGTAAAACTCCTGTTTTCGGCTATTAGGGTATCTGAGGCATTCAGAAAATTATTGTCAGGGAACTGAGATGTGAAATCCAGATTGCGGATGTATACACTTGTACCAGGCACAGGAATGTAATCTGCTTCCGGATTAAATATATTTTTAAGTTCTTTATAGCCTGTAGTGTATTCCATCATTATAAGAGATCTGTATTATCTGTTACAAAATAACATCCTGTTGAAGCGGCCGGCAAGTTTTTGTGTCGTGCATCAGTACGGAGGGACATAAATGAAATATATGGGACGTAATCCCTTTATTTGTGACCAAATTTGGTTATAAACAGCTACTGTCTCTGTGATATATAAGGCCTGATCGGGGAAAAAAATTAATTTTGCATAAGCTAGAAGTAAATAAATGATAGATTTCCAGAAACCGGTACCGCCTTATCTCAACGAAAAAGTGAATATTGTTCGCCTTGTAGTGTTTACTTCATTATTTGCACTTGTATTTATCAATCTTTATTCCCCTTTTGGCGCCGATACCTGGTTTGATCTTACACCTCTGCAGTTCTTTACATACTCAAGCCTTACAATTCTAACAGGAGTGCTTGTGGTGGTAATCAGCAGGGTAATAATGTATATGGTAAGTAAGAGACATTCTATTATACTATGGCAGTATCTTCTCTGGATACTTGCCGAGATTTTCTTTATGGCACTTGTTTATGCCCTGTTTGAGAAATATGTTCTCAAGGATTCCAGGTTGCTTACTGAAATAGTAAAAGTCCTTTTCAGGAACACTGCCCTGGTTCTGTTATTACCTTATTCTGTTTTATGGCTTTACTTTTCGTGGATGGATAAAAAGGAACAGATAGACAGGTTGGCCGATATACAGGCATATAACTCAAACACAAGGGATATGATCCCTTTTTATGACGACAAAGGAATTCTTAAGTTCTCGCTTAAGAAGGAAAACCTTTTTTATCTCGAATCGGCAGAGAACTACGTAAATATCTGTTACCTGAACAAGGGGAAAATATCGAAATACCTTTTAAGGGAAACACTTAAGAAGGTAGAGGAGGATTTTGCCGGGACTGAAATAATAAGATGTCACCGTTCATATATTGTCAACTTTGATAAAGTAAGGGTAATAAGAAAAGACCAGGATGGCCTGAAGCTGGAATTTGATAATCCTTCAGTAATTGATATTCCTGTTTCAAAGACATATGTCAATTCCGTTATGCAGACATTTTCGAAGTATTCCCGGACAACAGGCAGTATCTGAATGATTTATTATTTCAGTTTTTATTGTCGGAATGAAATGTTACTTTTGAAGTAATATAACACAAAACACACAATGAATATTCTTATCCTGGGATCAGGAGGCAGGGAGCATGCCATTACCTGGAAGCTGGCACAAAGTAAAAAAGCCGGTAATATTTATATCGGACCCGGTAATGCAGGGACTTCAGCCCACGGGACAAATATCCGGATAGACCCGGGTAACTTTGAACAGGTTAAGGAGGCAGTTTTACAGTACGATATAGGGATGGTTGTTGTTGGTCCGGAGGCTCCGCTTGTAGCGGGTATAAGTGATTTCTTTTCTTCGGATCCTGATCTCAGGAATATTCCCGTTATAGGTCCCTCAGGGGCTGCGGCACAGCTGGAGGGGAGTAAGGATTTTGCAAAATCATTTCTTACACGACATGGAATACCTACTGCTTCATACAGGAGCTTTGACAGGGATTCGGTAAAAGAAGTTCCGGCTTTTTTAAGGACACTCAAACCTCCATATGTTATAAAAGCCGATGGCCTGGCAGCAGGCAAGGGGGTCCTCATTATTGATGATTTTGAGGAGGCTCTGAGTGAGACCAAAGAAATACTTGAGGGTAAATTCGGGACTGCCGGACAGAAGATTGTTATTGAACAGTTCCTGGAAGGAATTGAATTGTCGGTTTTTATAATAACAGACGGGAAATCATACAAACTATTACCTGAAGCAAAGGATTATAAAAGGATCGGGGAAGGAGATACCGGTCTTAATACCGGTGGTATGGGTGCTGTTTCACCAGTCCCTTTTGCCGACAGTGATTTTATGAAGAAGGTAAAGGACAGGATAATAGATCCTACAATGAAAGGTATGGAGAATGATGGTATCCTTTACAGGGGATTTATCTTTTTCGGACTTATTAATGTAGAAGGTGATCCTTTTGTGATAGAGTATAATGCCCGACTGGGAGATCCTGAATCGGAGGTTATTATCCCCCGCATAAAATCAGATCTCTTCGATCTGCTGGAAGGCGTGGCTAATGGTGATCTGGAAACAAAAAATATTGAAACTGATAATAGGTTCGTTACGACAGTTATGCTTGTCTCAGGGGGCTATCCCGGCAGCTATGAAAAGGGAAGGCAGATAGACGGACTGGATAAGGCAAAGGATTGTGTTCTTTTCCATGCAGGTACTAAAACGGTGGACAACCGGGTGGTTACCGCAGGAGGTAGAGTTATTGCAGTAAGTTCATGGGGAAACAATATGGATGAAGCACTTTCTCAATCATACAGGAATGCTTCTCTTGTCGATTTTAAGGGGAAATATTACAGGACCGATATAGGATTTGAT
>DATFLA010000685.1:0-6267 GCA_035268305.1 Bacteroidales bacterium
CGGGCTTGTTAAAAAAGGAATCGGTGTCCATTGTGGCGAAAGCGGATGCTGGAAAAAAACACCTCATAAAGTATTTCTCTCCTGGTTTGGGGATGTAACAGACATATTATCAGAACATGGTATAGGCTTTGCCCTGTGGAATTTCAGGGGTGATTTCGGAATACTTGACTCAGGCAGGACGGATGTTGAATACACCGACTGGTACGGGCATAAACTCGACAGTGAGCTGCTGGCCCTGCTTAAGAAACATTAATCGTCAGGTACCTTGCATGCAAGGTACCCGCTACGCTTTCACTAACATGCCATAACACCCCTGAAATAGCCGATAGATTCTGCTATCCCGGGCAGAGGATCATCCATATCCTTTTCAAATTCAAGACTGCAACAACCTGTATAATTTATTTCACGGAGGGTCCTTACTACCTTTGGTATGTCGATTATTCCTCTTCCCATTTCAACTGTTCTCCCGTCTTTGGCTGCTTTATCCACATCCTTGACATGCAAATCGAAAATCCTTGATTTGTACCTGACAAGATCTTCAGAAGGATCATGACCGTCACGTGTCGTATGGCCTATATCGAGGCAGATACCTAAACGGGGATCCAGGTCCTTTACATGGTTCCATATATCGGTGGCATTGGGATACAGGGGATTATCAGGACCATGATTATGAATAGCCAGCCTGAAGTCATATTCCTTCACCTTCTTATCCACATAAGGTAAAAGTTCATAGTTGGGAGCTCCGACGATCATCTTAACACCTGCTGTCTTAGCATATTCAAATGCCCTGTCAACCTCAGCCTGTGACTTCATATAAACAACTCCGACAGTATAGACATTAATACCTGCATCTTTAAATTCTTTTATCACAGATATTATCTGATCCCTTGTACTGTCATAGGGCATATGAAAATCCTTAACCGAGAGATTGGTCACACCTATCCTCTTCATCATTGCAATTGTCTGAGGTATGGTGAATTTAAGGAAAGTATAGCCTGCCATACCCACATGAAATGGATTGGTAACTTCTTCCCGTGGGAGAAAGTATCCTGGTGAAGCTTTGATAGAAGTGGCACCGGCAGCAAGAATACCTGCTCCGGATAACTTTATGAACTGACGTCTTGATTTCATAGTTTAGGGTTTGTTATTAAAATACCCTGAAATTTACTTTAATTTTCCTTTGGATACAACTGATACCCCTTTTTTGGGTCATATTACTTACCGTCTTTCACAGTCATATCATTATTTATAAGCCTGTAATTATATGTCTGAATAATCGCCTTAAGCTTATCTGACATTTGTTTTTCCAGGTCAGGTTCAGTACCAAGAAGGTTCTTTTCAAGGAAATGATCTGTCTTGAAATTATATAATCCTACAGGCTTTGTGTCTACCATTTCCATAATATGGTCCTTCATGTAAAGATTATATGTAGTACCGTTTGTATTGAAGGCAAATGATTCATATGAGTCGTCCAGAAGGTTATTCCCAAAAGCAATATATTGTCCGTCATAATGAAGATAGTTAAGGATTGTCGGCATAATATCGATTTGCTGGGCAATCCGGTGTTTCATTCCTACAAGGTCGCTGCCCGGTTTATAAAATATTATTGGAACACAATAGGCCCCGAAATTATTCTGAAACTCTTTATGCACCGACTCATTTGTGTGATCGGCTGTTATTACAAACAATGTGTTTTTGAACCACGGCCTTTCTGACATCTCCCCGAACATTTCCTTAAGGGCGTGATCGGAATAACCGATTACTTCGAGGATAGGAGCCGGACCTTTCTTAAATACACCCTTGTATTTCTCAGGAACTTTGAAAGGATGATGTGATGACACTGAAAAAATAGACGCTATAAATGGTTGTTTAAAGGTACTGAGCTTATCAGCGAAAAATTTAAAGAAAGGTTCATCCCAAACACCCCAAATGCCATCAAAATCCGATTTGTCCGGGTACTCGTTCAATCCGAAATAATCATCAAAGCCAGCCATTTTAGTAAAGGAGTCAAAGCCCATGGAACCATTGGGAGCTCCATGAAAAAAGGCTGAATAATATCCTTTTTTCTTAAGAAGTGACGGGAGTCCGTTAATAGCATTATTGGCATAGTGGGAGATAATATAAGGTGTCTCCAGAGATGGCACAGATGCCAGTATAGATGGAATTGCATCTATAGATTTCTTACCGTTAGCTATTGAGACATCAAAGGTCATGCTGACGTTTATGAGAGAATCGAGGAAAGGTGTATATCCTTTATATTTTCCACCTTCAAGAGTAGGATTAAGGGAGCCTATATATTCCCTTGCAAAACTCTCAAGAATTATGACAACCACATTATCAGGGCGAAATGCAGCGGTAGTGTCAGGCATATAATGGGGATTATATATCTCCTTAAGCTGTTTCTCATCAAAAAAATGATAGTTCTGCAAGGGTTTTTTATCAAATGTTCTGAGTATGCTGAACGGAGTATTTAAAACTATTGCCACATCCCTTGGTGTTGCAACGTAACGTGTGGCGTTGCTTATGGTGATAGGCCTTGTGGAATGCCTGTACCCGCCTCTGGCTGCTCCAACCACAAGTGTAGCAACAAGAGGTATCATAATAATATTTAATGCCCAGTATGCTACATTGCGTGTATTCGCAGGTTTCCGCGGCTTCACACGATTATAGAGCCAAACCATCAGTATCCACATGAAAATAGTAAACAGGGTAGCGGGCCAGTAATCAAAAAGAAACCTGAAGAACATTTTACTAAGGTGATGTTCATTCTGGAAAGTACCGAAAACATCTGCCGTAGCTCTTTTATCGACGAATTTGTAATAAACAAAATCCATCCCGTTCATTGCAATGGCAATTCCATTTGTAATAAAAAACACATATTTTACAACCTTCTCATAAAAAGAACTGTACCGCCAGTTAACAGGTATTATTTCAAGCAGTATAAAAAGCATATTGACATAGACAACCGCTGAAACATCAAATACAAGTCCACCCTTTAAGATATTTATGAACTGCCCGGGTGTTATCCCGGGGAACATATTAAAATTAAACAGGAAAAATCCTATCCTGCAAAGGGTAAATAATACCATCATCAGGAATATCCTGTACACGAGTACTAAATAAATATTCCAGGAATACGACAATTTTTTCATCTATATGTCTCTTATTTATAATTATTTATAATTATCATTTATCACCATAAAATTGGCATGCATTAATAAAAAAGCTGTCAACCGGCATTAATACATGCATATTCAGGGATTTAATAAAAGAGTCAATAACATTTCCACGCAATTAAACCGCGCAAGATAAGCAATTATTATCCCGGTTTTCCTTATAATGCAATTGTTTTCGGCAACACCTGTTTAAGATACTGTCAACCTGATAACATCCGGCGATACAAGTATGTTTATTTTTAATTAAAAAGGTGGGAAAAACGGTTAAGAGGCTGTATTAAAAGTTCTGAAATAAATTGGCATCGGACCAATGTACTTTCAATACAGCCTCTTTATGTATTATAAATGAGCGGAAAAAATTAGTCCGTCTGTATATCCTTAATCTGTTCGGTAAAATCCGAGTTATTGAATTCCTGCATAAACTTTGCAGCTCTTCTCCTTGTTCCAAATCCCACAAGCATCATAACAACAAAGAAGGCTATAAGGACATACATCACAATCCTTGTTGTCTCAGGCTTTGACTTCAGCGACTCTACAAGACCGTTATAAAGCAGCCACAATGAAAAGACATTAACGGCGAGACTAATTATTCCTCCAAGATAAACATTAATACCGTCCGTAAATCCCAGAAGAGCACTTATAGGCATTATTACCATAGTTGCAGCCACTACCCTTGTATTGGCTTCAAAATCGGTGCTTCCCTTACATATCGAAGATATGACAAGAAGGATTACAGCACCTATGAACAAACCAATCACGGCAGCAATAACAGACCAGATAAATCCCATTACACCTATGGCACCACCGAAGATACCGCCAAGGCCCCCAATCCGGAGCAGACCCCAGATAATACGAATTATACCGGCTATGGCGCCATAGATTACAGCTTTTATAAGAGGCTCAGCCATACCTCCCGATGTTTTCATCGTGGAGAAATAAGATTTTGGATTTACCAGGACATCTTTAGATTCCTTGATAAACACATTGAAGTCAAAGGTTCCGTTGCTCATAGTACAAATAATTAATTAGGTTAGTATTTAATTACTGATGATACAGGTTTTCAGAACCTAAGTTATAAAAATATTTTTAAAGACAGTGATAAAGAAACATATATGATTTTCCTGTCATCGATTTTATTCCAGGTAGGTATATCCATAAAGTCCTGACCTGTAATTGGAGAGAAATTCTTTACCTTCTTCAAGGCTTATTATTCCTGCCTTTACCGACGAGGTAACCCAGGTCTCGACTGTACGGACAAGTTTCTTGGCATTATACTGAACATAATCAAGCACTTCTGCTACTGATTCCCCGTCAATTACCTGGTCTATCTTATACCCGTCGCTGTCGACCGAAACATGTACAGCATTTGTATCACCAAACAGGTTATGAAGGTCACCCAGTATCTCCTGATATGCTCCAACAAGAAAGACACCAAGATAATATGGCTCTTTGCTTCCCAGTTCATGTACAGGGATATGATAGGAAGAATTGGTTGTGGATATAAAATTATCAATTTTGCCATCGGAGTCGCATGTCATATCCTGTATTGTTGCAGTCCGTGAAGGTTCTTCGTTAAGTCTGTGTATTGGCATAATGGGGAATATCTGGTCTATGGCCCAGGCATCTGGCAGGGACTGGAACAGGGAAAAGTTACAGAAATATTTATCCGATAACAGTCGGGAGATCTGCCTCAGCTCATCAGGCACATGCTTAGTATTACTTGCAATCCTGTAAACCTTCCTGGCAACCGACCAGAACAGGCGTTCTATCTGGGCTCTTGTTTTCAGGTCAATGAGTCCCAGGCTGAACCTGTCAAGTGCTTCCTCCCTTATCTGTTGGGCGTCGTGCCATGTCTCGAGCATCCTGGGCTGCGCAAAATTATCCCATAGGAGGAACATATCTTTTACAAGTTCGTGGTCATTCTCATTTATTGTTTCTTCAGGATCCCATGACGGCAATGTAGTTGTTTCAAGAACCTCGAAGATTAGGACCGAATGATGTGCTGTCAGTGAGCGTCCCGATTCGGTTATTACATTCGGATGGGGGATATTGTTTTTGTTGCTTGCGTCAACGAAAGTACTGACAGAGTCGTTTACATATTCCTGTATTGTATAATTGACACTGCTTTCACTGTTGGATGAACCGGTACCGTCGTAATCCACACCCAGTCCGCCTCCTATATCAACAAATTCAACATTATAGCCAAGCTTACGCAGTTCCACATAAAATTGTGAAGCTTCCCGCAGGGCTATTTTTATGCGCCGTATTCTTGTCACCTGGCTACCTATATGAAAATGTATCAGTTTGACGCAATCCCTCATCTTGTTCCTGTCGATATAATCAAGTGCTTCAAGTAATTCACTTGATGTGAGCCCGAATTTACTGATATCGCCTCCTGAGTCTTCCCATTTACCACTCCCTACGCTTGCCAGCTTTATACGTATACCAAGATTGGGCTTTATCTTTAACCTTTTTGCAATCGTAGTAATAAGCTTAAGCTCATTAAGCTTTTCAACAACAAGAAATATCCTTTTCCCCATCTTCTGGGCAAGCAGGGCAAGTTCAATATAATCCTCGTCCTTATACCCGTTACATATGATAAGAGATTCAGGATCCGTATTAATAGCAATTACCGCATGCAGCTCAGGCTTGGATCCGGCTTCCAGACCAATATTGAATTTCTTGCCATGAGATACAATTTCTTCAACAACAGGCCGCATCTGGTTAACTTTAATCGGATATATTATAAAATTCTGTGCCTTGTATTCATATTCTTCTGCTGCCGATCTGAAACAATTGGTGATTGTAATAATCCTGTCATCCAGGATATCGGGAAACCTGACAAGGACAGGAGTAGAAACGTCAGCCAGCGTTAGTTCATCCAGTAACTCCTTGAGATCCACTGATGCACAATCTTTCTGAGGGGTAACAATAACATTTCCTTTATCATTTATTGCAAAATAATTAACACCCCAACCATTTACATTATATAGTTCAGCTGAATCTTCTATTCTCCATTTTCTCATCTTCGGTAACTTGTCTTAATTAAACCAGCGCGCAAATGTGTAAAAAAAAAGTATTTTTTACAATG
>DATFLA010000686.1:0-3039 GCA_035268305.1 Bacteroidales bacterium
ATAAAACGATGGAAGATGCCGGAGAAATGACAGGTATCAAAACAGCAGATGAATTACTTGATCACCTGAAGATATGGAATGAGAATACCCCGGATGCTCCTTTAGGATATGTACTTAGTCTTGAAGGAGCCGATTCGATAATATCGATGCGTCACCTGGAAAAAGCTTATTCTTATGGCCTGCGAGCCATCGGCCCGGCTCATTATGGTCCGGGAACATATGCACAGGGAACAGGTGCTGCAGGCGGCATAGGGAAGAAAGGTAAAGAGTTGCTTAAAGAAATGGAAAGGCTGGGCTTCATTCTTGATGCTACACATCTTTGCGATGACAGCTTTTACGAGACTATGGACCTCTATGATGGTCCGGTATGGGCAAGCCATAATAACTGCAGGGTATTCGTACCCGATGAAAGGCAGTTTTCAGATGAACAGATAAAAGAACTAATAAGCCGCGGGGCTGTCATTGGAGTGGCTCTCGATGCCTGGATGATGGTACCTGGCTGGATCAGGGGAAAATCAGATCCCGTAACGGCAGGAGTATCCCTTAAACAGGCAGTGATGAATATAAACCATATCTGCCAGATTGCAGGTAACTCATTACACGCAGCAATAGGCTCCGATCTTGATGGTGCTTTCGGCCGGGAGCAATGTCCCTATGATATCGATACTATTGCAGACCTCCAAAAACTACCGGCTATGCTTCTTGACTCGGGTTTCAGCAACGACGATATAAGGAACATTATGGGCGATAACTGGATACGGTTCCTCAAGAAGAATCTCCCGGGGTAATTGTTAACTATGGTGTTATGATATTATAAGGTTATGGCGTTATGCCTTATGGCTTGCGTCATACACCTTATGAACTACCTGAACAGGTACACGAATCCCCTGTATTCCTTGCCATCATAGCTTATATCATCCCAGCCGTAAGCCCTGATAATATAAAAATAGATACCTGCTGTAGCTTTAGCCGACGAGTTGTTTACATTACCGTCCCACCCCTGCCATTGCCTGAGCTTTTCACCATCGCCGAAAAAGCTGTAGACCTTACGTCCGTTCCTGCTGAATACTTCCATTGTCAGGTACCTGAGCGATTTTGCTTCCACCATGAAGTTATCATTTATCCCGTCGCCATCGGGTGTGAACACATTCGGTATATTGAGCTCGGAAGGATCGACAACTATCTTATCAAAACGCATCGAATCGATGCAATGGAGAGTACTTTCTATTGTCAGTTTTACGGAATATTCACCCGGTTTATAGTAAGTATGCGGAGGAGGATCAGCAAGGGTCGAGATGCTGTCCTTCCCGTCACCGAATTCCCACCTGTATGTTGAAGCCCTTATCGATTTATCAGTAAATGTTACTGCAAGTGGAGCTTCACCTTTGTCGGGATCTACCGAGAAGTCAGCCTTGACATGAATTGACTCATAAAAGAAGGATGACTCGCTTGTGCAGCCAAGACTGTCTGTAACTTCCAGCTTATATGTAACATCCTCAAGCGGAGGATTGAATGTCTGGGGATTCAGTTCAACATCGGGATACGGTATTGCAGAGACAGGATCTGACGACCACAGGAATCTTACCCCGTTCGGGAGCCTGACTGGCAGGCCGTTTGCCGGATCTTTATAATAAAATGTATCGACTGCAGCAATTCCTTTAAGTGCAACATAATCACATGTCCTGTTAAGGAGACTTGCCCCGGCATGAGGTTTATCGGTGAAGACCCATGCTATATAAGATGTATCGAAACCACCGCTGATAATAACTTTATATCCTCCATCCGCCAGGTTATCTATAGTCGAGGTTGTGACTCCTGTTTCCGTTTTTACAGGTATACTGAAGCTTGCTGTCGTATCGCTCCACCTGAGCCATTCAAAATTGAAAGGTGATGTTCCTCCGGGACTTCCGGCAACAAGTGTTCCCGTAACAGTACCCGGTGTATTGCAATAAATAAAAACAGGATCCCTGGCTTCCGGGGCGGAAGGATATGATGTATACCTGACAGCACTGTTTCCCGGTGCTGTCAGCTGAGCTTCGGCAAGAGAAGACAATAATAAGGCTATGACCAGAAAAAAATATCGCACAGGCAACAGATTCTTATTAAACAACGTAATCGTTATTATTTTGGTATTTTCTTCTGCAAGTATACTAAAAATATAGCCACCTGAAGAGATCAGCCGGTATGAAATACCTCATCCATATCGGACCACCATTCTCCTTCCTTTCTTGTTGTTACAGGTTTCTGCATAGGCTCCATTATATCCCACCATTCGCGGGTAAGGGGATCGGCTGCCATTTTTTTCATATCGGCTTCATAATTGTCCCCGGTATATTCAAAATAGGCAAACAGGGTATCATCCTTGTGAAATATTGTGTAATTACGGATATTACATTTCGAAATCATATCAAGAACACCCGGCCAAACTTCTTTATGGTATTTCCTGTAGCGTTCAAAATCTTCAGGACGAATGCCTATTACCTGTCCAAATCTTTTCATATACAGACTGTTTGTGGATTATTAACTATACAATGATAATAATAAATTATGTAACAAGCCTCCCTGATGAAGTGGGTTGCAACGCACTGTTGAAAAATAATCTTATATAAATATTCCCTGTGTCTTCGGGTTGCCCCCGATATTATTAAATTTGCCGGACCTGTTACGCTGTAATTCAAAACAAAGCATGGCAATAAGTTATTTAGACGATCTGAACGAATCACAGAGACAAGCAGTTATTAACTGTGAAGGACCTTCACTGGTGATCGCAGGCGCAGGATCCGGTAAAACAAGAGTTCTTACCTACCGTATTGTTCATCTCCTTAAGAAGGGTGTCCCGGCAGGGAAAATTCTTGCACTCACCTTTACCAATAAGGCGGCAAAGGAAATGAAGGACCGAATATCAGGTATAGTCAGCCCGGAGATATCGAGATACCTCTGGATGGGCACATTTCACTCCATTTTTGCCAGGATACTCAGGAAGGAGGGCGAAAAAATGGGATACAAACCCAACTTCACCATTTATGACTCGGCCGATTC
>DATFLA010000687.1:0-2195 GCA_035268305.1 Bacteroidales bacterium
CAGCTGGACTAAAGGAGATATACGTTTCGGATTTAACATTTCCAGGATCTTCGTACTGCACTACCCCGATCAGAAATAAGCGATTTAAGATGATTGTTCTTCAATTTTATTCTATCTGAAACAGAGCTTTACATTTAATAAGATTGAGGCAGTTTAACTTCAAAATAAACAATTCAACATAAAAGAAAAAATATAAGATTAAACATTTCCCCGGAAACCGTCACCAAAATATTTCCGGTTATTTGTACCTTTGCATCACTGGAAAATCAGGGTAAATTTTATGCGATGACAGGATCACTTTTCGGTAAATTTGCCCGGATTACATGATGGATGTAGTGCTTAGTTGCTGTGCTGTTATAACAAAACAAAAGACAAAATGAATAATCCCGTAAAGATACTTACCCTGAGCAGCGAGGTTGAATCGCTGCTGATGGACAGTATATTAAAAGATAAGAATATACCTCATATAATACGTTCGTACCACGATTCCGTCTATGACGGATTATGGCAAACTTCATCTGTATGGGGGCACCTTGAGGCTCCCGAAGAATATTCGGAGGAGATACTGGCTATTTACAAAGAACTGTCTGAGAAACAGGAAAACTAAAATGACTGCCATTTCAATCAAAGTTTTATATTTGCTGTAACATCAGTGCTGTTATAAAAAACGACCGGTAATGATTGTTTAAAGTACCTGACATAGATATGGTTCTCAATAAGAACGAATCATAAATTATGGCTGAGGAAATGTATTTGAAAGCAGTGACTGATAGCTTCCGGGATTAATTTCCCCGACCTAATTAATTAAAGAAAAGATGGACAGTAGAAACAAAAAACAATCAGGGTTTCATGATCTTGCTCTTGTATTAAAAAGCAAATACCTGTACATAGGCATCCTGGCTATTATAGCCGGAGCTGCCCTTAACTTTGCTTCAGAGACTTACCTTCATAATTATATGAGTGAGGGGAAAACGTTACCGATGTTATCGGATCTTATACTTGACAATCTGCCTTATTACAATATATCAATCATTTACGATATCTTTTGTCTTGTTCCTGTTGTACTTGTATTCATTTATTTTGTTCACAAAAAAGATTATAAGAGGATACCTTATTTTTTCGTTCTTGTAGGTGTATTTTATATTGTAAGGGGCGTCTTCATTGTACTGACACCATTCGGGAACCCCCCTATGTTTAACGGGTCTGATCCTATATTCAGGGGTTTTTCAAAATATGAACTCGGGGTATATCCCTCTGGACATGCAGGGAATGTCTTCCTTTTATATCTTCTTGTAAAGGACAGGGGATACAAATGGCTCATCTTAGCCTGTCTGATCATTGTTATAGTATCATTATTCCTTGCCCGGGGTCATTATAGTATAGATGTTCTCTCAGGGTTGTTTTTCTCATATGCAATAAGAGCATTCGGAGAAAGACACCTTTCCATGTTCGATCTTAATAATAATAGCAGCAATTACGGGAAGCCGGAACTGAGTACGGATCAGGGGGCGGGATTATCTGAGGCTGTTTTAAATGTAAACAATTCTTAACCGCAGAGAGCGCAAAGTCCACAAAGGCAAAGTTCTAAAGCACTAAAGACATTCATCCGGTACTTTAATACTGAATATGAAGAACTTATGTGATATAAATCATCTTTTTTTTCAGGAATTATGATCAAATGAGACTTTTGTCATTTTCCGGTATGATTTAAGGGTTTATTATTGTGTACAAATCTCATTAAAAATGAATAACGCGATCTACACTTTCAAAGAACCTAAAAACGAGCCAGTCTTAGAATACAGGCCGGGAAGCCCGGAACGATTATCACTGGAGAAAGAACTTGCCAGGCAAAAAAGCCAGGTTGTTGACATACCCCTTATAATAGGAGGTAAAGAGATCAGAACAGGTAATACAGGAAAGGTTGTAATGCCAACAGACCACAATCATGTTCTGGCTACATATCATAAGGCAACAGAGAAGGAAGTTGCCCTTGCCATTGAAGCGGCTATGACTGCCAAAAAAGAATGGCTCAGGATGCCATGGACTGAGAGGGCTGCTATAATGGCTAAAGCAGCAGAATTGCTTTCAACCAAATACAGGGACCTGATCAATGCCGCCACCATGCTTGGACAGGGTAAAAATGTGATGCAGGCAGAGATAGATTCCGCCTGTGAAACAATTGATTACCTTAGGTT
>DATFLA010000688.1:0-3049 GCA_035268305.1 Bacteroidales bacterium
AACAGGTATGTTGATCCGCATAGCTGCCATCATCATGCCCGGTGTGATCTTATCGCAATTGCTTATGCATACCATGGCATCGGCAAGATGAGCATTTACCACATACTCCACGCTGTCGGCTATCAGCTCACGCGAGGGAAGTGAATACAACATTCCGGCATGACCCATAGCTATACCGTCATCGATAGCTATTGTGTTGAACTCGGCAGCAAAATAACCTCTCTTTTCAATCTCTTTCTTTACCAGTTGCCCTACCTCATGAAGATGGACATGGCCCGGGACAAACTGCGAAAAGGAATTGACTATCGCAATAACTGGCTTGTCCATCTGTGAGTCTGTCATGCCATTTGCACGCCACAAACTCCTGGCCCCTGCCATGTTTCGCCCCGTCTTTGTTTTTGAACTTCTTAACTGGTTTTTCATCTTTTTAAAATATATTACAAAAAAAGCTCCCCGGCGGACCGGAAAGCTTCTGTATATTTATAGTATTACATATTATTCCCGGTCAGACGCACTCGCCAATAATGAGGATGAGGATAATAATATGTATTAAAGATATTCTCATTTTTTTATTATAAAATGACCGACAAATGTACCTATTTTTTTAATATATCAAAGAAAAAGTGCTTTTTTTCTTCTTTTCAGATTTTTATCCCTGCCCTGGAGGCTGTCTTATCAGTTATATTTTACTGCTAAGTGCGCAATGAAGGTGCAAAGGATGCAAAATTAAAAAATTAAATATCAGTACTTTGCGATACAGGTGTTTTACCTTCCTCACCGCTTAAGGCTGGTACTGTCATATGGTTTATTGATCATGTCGGTTGTAAGTATTTCAAACCTGCCTTCCTGTCTTATATCCTCCGATGAGCTGCCCACCATAACCCTGAACCAGCCTGGCTCCACGATCCACTTCATGTTCCTGTCGAGCATCTCAAGATCGTCGGGAGTGAGAGTAAAAAGGACAGTTCTTGTTTCTCCCGGTTCAAGCGTTATTCTCTCGAATCCTCTCAGCTCTTTTACAAAGCTTATAACTGAACTTACTTCATCATTTAAATATAGCTGTACAACTTCATCGCCTTTCCTGCTGCCGTTGTTTTTCACATCAACGGATATGTCAATGTTACCTGCTGCAAGCTGTTTTTGAGGATTGATCTTAAGGTTGGAATATTCGAAGGTGGTAAAGCTAAGACCAAAGCCAAAGGGATAAAGGACACCATTTACAGTTGTTGAGGCTTCAGCATGAGCTGCAGGTTTGAAAGGGAAGCACATTGGTATCTGTCCCACTGATTTAGGGAAGGTTACAGGCAGGTGGCCACCTGGATTATAATCGCCGAATATTATGTCGGCAACAGCCTCTCCACCATATTTGCCGGGGAACCAGGCTTCAATTATAGATTTGCATTCCCTGTCAGCTTTATTTATTGTAATCGCCCTTCCGTTCATTAATATAAGTATTACAGGCTTGCCAGTCTCACATACTTTATCTAGCAGGTATTGCTGATGACCCGCTAGGTTGAGATCCGTTCTCGACTTTGACTCGCCTACAATACTGTTGTCTTCGCCAAGCACCATTACAACAACATCCGACTTCATTGCTTTTGTCACGGCATCGTTTATCCCGGCCATCTCTTCAGCATCAGGAGCCGAAGGTATAATCTCGCTTTCCGGCCAGTTTTTATCTCTGATATCACAGCCTTTGGAATACAATATATTAATACTGTCTCCCAGTTTCGACCTGAATGCCTCAAGTACTGATTTGTACTTTATATCTTTAGGTCCGTAGCGTGATGTTGATAGTTTATTGTTGTCAGCATTGGGTCCCGCAATAAGGATCGTCTTTATCTTTCCCTTATCCAGCGGCAGGAAATTATTCTCGTTCCTGAGCAGCACCATTGCCTCGTATGAGGCTCTTCTTGATACTTTATCGTATTCCGGGTTGGAATATATCCTGTCCGATTCATCAGGATTGTCGATGTAAGGTTTATCGAAGAGTCCCAGCCAGAATTTAACCCAGAGAACATCCCTGACCCTGCTGTCGAGTAATTCCATTGATACCGATCCTTCCTTTACAAGTTCACGCAGGGGCAATATGTATGATTCAGGGCTTCTGAAGGTGGTCCTGACATCAAGTCCTGCTTCAAGCGCCTGTTTTACTGCATCCTTGTAATCGGGTGCAACATGGTGTTTTGACCAGAGAAATTCAAGTGCCTCACTGTCGGAGACTACATAACCTTTAAATCCCCATTTCTGCCTGAGAAGCTCTGTCAGGAACCCGTAGGAACCTGCTATGGGAACCCCGTCATAATCATTGTACGAAGCCATGGTTCCGTGAGCATGGCCCTTTGTAAAAGCTACCCGGAAGGGCTGAAGCAACAGGGTATGCATTTCGCGCGGCGCTATCTGCGGATCTGTCCTTGTATTACCGTCACGTCCGCCAATAGGTATGCTGTATGCAGCAAAATGTTTAGGTGTTGAAATCACTGTATGGTCCCTCTGTATGGCCAGCACCTGCCGGAGACCCAGCTGTGATACAAGGTAGGGGTCCTCACCGTAACTCTCTACTACACGTCCCCACCTGGGATCGCGTGCCACATCGAGAATAGGAGAGTAGACATTTGTAAAACCTGCAGCCTTTGTCTCGACAGAGGTTATAGAACCTATCTTTGAAACAAGATCCTTGTCCCATGAAGATCCAACACCTATCTGCGCGGGAAACAAAGCTGCACCCGGAAAGCATGCCCCGTAAATACCCTCGTTCGTGAAGTCAACAGGGATGCCAAGTCTTGTTTCCTCGATAAACCATCTCTGAACTTCATTTATTGCCTTTGCATGAAGACCGGGAGGGGCCGACATGGCATGAGAACCAAAACCGTTGAGGTGTTCATCTATATTGGCAATACCATCCTTCCATACCCTTTCCTTCCATGCCGGTGTGGGGAGAGAATCCTTCAGTACCTTCGGATAACCATACAGGGTAGCCAGCTGGCATGTTTTTTCATCTGTATTCATGCGTCCAAGCAGATCATTAACCCTTGTTTCAATATCAAGG
>DATFLA010000689.1:0-2396 GCA_035268305.1 Bacteroidales bacterium
ATCGGTCCGGGTATCAATCCTGGTCACGGACTGCAGGCAGATATAAATCAGGAGATGGAAGGCCTTTTCACGGATGTCACTTCTGAAGCAGGTATAGACTATATAGATTCCGAAGCCGATTTTGTAGATTTCAATATACAGAAACTTATTCCTCATAAGCTGTCTGAAGCAGGTCCGTATATGGCAGCAGGCGATATCGACAACGATGATTACGAAGATTTTATTGCAGGAGGCTCCTCCCACAGAAGTGCACAGATCTTTTTCCAGGACAGAAAAGGAATATTCCACAGGAAGGCACTGCTAAGCAATACGGAACTTCCTGCAAAAAAATGGGACGATATGGGAATCCTTCTCTTTGATGCCGACGGTGATGGTGATAATGACCTGTATATAGTTTCGGGTGGATATGAGAACAGGCCCAACTCAGAAGCTTATTGTGATCATTTTTATGTTAACGACGGTAAAGGTAACTTCACTGAAGACAGAAAAGCAATACCACTTAATTATACCAGCAAGGCATGTATTAAAGCAGCCGATTATGATGGTGACGGTGACATGGATCTTTTCATCTCGGGAAGGGTTATGCCGTGGAACTATCCCAGGCCTGTTAGCAGTTTTATTTACAGGAATGATTCAGGTAATGGGAAGGTTCTGTTCACCGACGTAACCCGGGAAGTTGCACCTGATCTTATTAATATAGGGATGGTGTCCGATGCCCTGTTTACTGATTTAAACAAGGATAATATGCCCGACCTTGTAATCTCAGGGGAATGGATGCCTCTCACAATATTTATAAATGAAAAGGGCAGATTCAGGAACATAACGGCTTCCAGCGGATTATCTGGTTATGCAGGCTGGTGGACAAGTCTTGTAAGCGGCGACTTCGATAATGATGGTGATGTAGACTTCATAGCAGGTAACCTTGGATTGAATTCTTTCTACAGGGCCAGTGAAGATTGTCCGGTTTCAATATATTCAGGAGACTTCGATAATAATGGCAGCTATGATGCCTTCACTGCTGTTTATATCATAACGAGCCAGGACGACAGGGAAAAGAAAAGCTACCCTTCAATGGGAAGAGATGACATAATAAGGGAGATGATACAAATGCGGTCAAGATTTCAGAACTACAAATCATTAGCCGGGACCACCATTGACAATCTCTTTTCGGAGGAACAGCATGACAAAGCCCTGGTTCTGAAAGCCAACTACCTGCAATCCTCTTTTATCAGGAACGACGGAAATAACAGTTTCTCAATTATACCCCTGCCTTCACAGGCTCAGCTTTCTGCTCTCAACGGGATGATAGCCGACGATTTAAACAGCGACGGCAACCTGGATATCCTGGTCAATACAAACGATTACAGCACTGAAGTGATGACCGGCAGGTATGATGCCCTGAATGGTTTGGTTATGCTTGGTAACGGCCATGGTGGATTCCATCCGCTTTCAATAGCAGAAAGTGGCATTTTTCTTCCTGGTAACGGGAAATCTATGGTGAAGATCAAAGGCGCAGGAGAAAGTTACCTGGTGGCAGCTGCCAGCAACAGAGGACCCCTGAAAATAGTTGCCCTGAACAAAGATTAACAAAGTATATTTCTTATACCTAGCCCTAAAATTTATGACAATAAAATTTCTCCCCGGAACCCTGTTTTCAGTGGGCCTGGTAATGATGATTACCGGATGTCATAATAAAAAGACACAGCAACTGTCTGCCACAGAAATGCTTCACAATAACCAGGATAAGCTGACACAGGTAATAATTTACGATGTCTTCACTCCACCTGTTGCCAGCAGGTTATATGTATACGCTTCACTTGCCGCCTATGAGGCCATAAGGTTCAACAGGGAAGGCTACCCTTCCCTGACTGACAGGTTAAAGGGCTTTGATCCTATGCCTCAGCCGGCAAAAGAGATGACCTACAGTTTTCCTCTTGCCTCCTCTGAAGCTTTTTTCAATGTTGTACGTAATGTGAAAGTATTCTCTGTCGATTCCCTGACCCGCTATGAGCAATCCGTTTATAAAAACTTCCGTAACACTCTCAATTTGGCAACATACAAACGTTCTATGGATTTCGGCGACAGTGTGGCAGCAGCCATACTCAGAAGAGCCTATATGGACGGGTATGTTCAATCGCGCGGTAAAGAAAAGTACCTGGGGAGTAATGAAGCCGGGAAATGGAGACCTACTCCCCCTGATTACCTAGACGGCGTAGAGTGGTGCTGGAATACTATGAAGCCAATGATTATGGACTCAGCAGCACAATTCAAACCCTCACCTCCTCCTGTCTTCAGTCTCGATACCGGAAGTGTCTATTACAAAGGTCTTATGAATGTATACCGGATAAATAAAAACCTGGATAATGAACAGAAAGATATTGCCCGCTATTGGGACG
>DATFLA010000690.1:0-2493 GCA_035268305.1 Bacteroidales bacterium
TTTCGTTTCAATCAAAGCACTGTTGTTGTGACAGGTGGTACATGTAGCATTGGCATCAATACCATCCTTTCCATTAGCTCCATCAGCTCCGGCAGGCCCCATTGGTCCTTCGCAGGACGTCAGGATAAAACCTGCGGCAAAGAGGGCTGAGAGCAGTTTAATTAGGTTTTTCATATCAGGTTTATTAGTTAAAGTTTCGTACTGCAAGCTACTAAATCGGTTTGTTAACCGGTTAACAGTGGCTATGCTATTTGCGATATTAATAATTGATACATATATTATTCAGGCTTGATAAATGTCAATTAATTGAATGATATTTGTTAGCTTTGTTAGTCGCTACGTCTTTAAAATATATTTTTGACCCCCTCAAGAGAATAGTATGTCTGATGTAAATTTAGTCGATAATTGCGAGAATTGCACGAAAATTTGGAAGAATTTCAGTTTTCTTTCAGGTGAAGAACTTCATCTTATTGATGATAACAAGTATGAAGCTACATTTAAACCGGGAGAGATAATGATAAAACAGGGTTCTCCTACTTCCAACGCTTTGTTTCTTGCGAGCGGTATGGCCAAGACATATATTGAAGGAAATAATGGCAGGAATTTTATACTGAACATTGCCTTGCCCGGGCAATTAATTATAGGTCCGGGAGCATATACAAATTCCCGTCATACCTTTTCCGTTGCTGCCTTAACCACGGTGCAGGCCTGTTTTATAAATTTTGATGTTTTCAGGAAGCTGATGAAATCGAATGGTGATTTTGCGGAAAGCCTCCTGGAGGACATAAGTACAAAATCGCTACGTGCACACAGCAGGATGGTAAACCAGGCGCAGAAAAGAATGCCGGGAAGACTGGCTGATGCACTTATCTATTTTGCCGATGAAGTATTCAATGCCGATGAATATGATATGATCCTTTCGAGACAGGAACTGGGCGAGATGGCCAATATGGCAAAAGAATGTGTGGTAAGAATCCTTAAAGAGCTGGAAGAACTTGGTGTTATAAATTCCGGATCATCGCGGATAAAGATTATAGATAAAGAAAGACTGATACAGATATCGGAGAAAGGCTAAAAGACATTTGTCTTTACAGAACCGCTCCCTGGTTTATTATTAATAAAAATCTGACGTAAAATATGAAGCGATTAAAGTTCCTTATTTCTCCTGTTTTTATGGGAGTGCTTTTTATACTATTTGCTGTGGCTATGGCAGCTGCCACTTTTATAGAGAATGATTTTGGCTCCTCCGCTGCTTATAATATGGTATATAACACAAGGTGGTTTGAATTGATTCTTCTCCTTCTCTCAATAAACCTTATAGGTCAGCTTATTGTCTTTAAACTTTTTAAAAAGAGCAGGATAACAGGAGCCCTGTTTCATCTTGCATTTATTATTATGATAATAGGTGCGGGAATAACACGTTATTTCGGTTGGGAAGGCACTATCCATATAAGGGAGGGACAGACTCAGAATAAATGCTTTTCAAGCGATAAATATATAGGCTATTCTGTGAAAGACAACAATGGCAAGGTACTTTTATCGGACCAGGTAAAATATAATATGACTAATGTTTCTGCTGATAATTTTGATACGAAAATCAGAATTAGCAATAAAGATTACCATCTTGTTCTTTCGAAAATAATTCCCAACGCGTCTGAAGTAATAAATGACAATCCCTCAGGTGAACCTATAGTATCTCTTATTCTTACTACCGACATGATGTCGCAGAATAACCTGCTTATTAAAAAGGGTGAAACAAGGAATTACGGAGGACTGACATTCAGCTTTGATGCTTCCAGTCCAGGCGATGTAAATATATCTGAGCAGAACGGTACTTTTATGATCAGTTCGCCTCTTGATATGGGAGAGATGAATATGGGCTCGCATGAAATCAAAAAAATTACTCCGGGAGAAAGCGTGGAGATGTCGGCCATGCAGATATATACCCTTAACAACATTAAAATAATACCAAAGACTCTTACAAAATCAGGTATTGAATCCGCAGTAGCTGTTAACCCTGCAGAACAGCAGACAGGGGAGAATGCATTTATTTTCCATGTTTACGGCGGAGATATGACCGAAACAGTGTATCTCTGGGACAGGACTGCCGATGTGGTGGCATCAGACAGCTGCATGGTTGACGGGAGGAATGTTGTACTCACCTACGGTTCAAAAGTAACTGTTCTTCCATTCTCCATTAAACTTAATGATTTCATAATTGACAGGTATCCAGGATCAAACAGTCCGTCGGGTTATAAGAGCGATGTTGTTCTTATTGATAAAAAAGCCGGGATTGAAAAACCATTTGTAATCTTCATGAACAATATTCTTAAATATAAAGGTTACCGTTTTTACCAGTCATCATTCGACAGGGATGAGAAAGGTACGATTCTCTCTGTGAACCACGACAGGGCAGGAATGATGGTCACATACACAGGCTATGCACTTTTGTTCCTTTTTATTATTCTTACTCTTCTTAGCAAGGATACCGTA